>WRBZ01000272.1 GCA_009784305.1 Synergistaceae bacterium | reverse complement strand
TTCTATTTGCTCCAGCGCCGCTCGTTTGCATAGTTGCGGTCTGATCAGGAATCGCTTGCCGTATTTCAGCCATGTGAGCATCATGATGTTTCTCAGGATATCGAGAGAAAGGAAGCAACCACAGCCATGACGGTCTTCAGTAAGAAAGGCCATCCTCAGCCTGATCGCATCCCGGGGACGATTGATTTTCACAGCTTTTCCGTTTAATCTGATTTCTCCCGCAGATTTTTTCCTGTATCCCCAAAGCGTCTCCATTACCTCCGTCCTACCGGAACCCATTAAGCCGTAAAATCCGAGTATTTCCCCTCTTTTTACCGAAAAGCTTATGTTCTCAAACTTTCCGGGAGAAGATAGTTTTAACACTTCCAGAAAGTCTTCGCCTATATGAGTCGTTTCCTTAGGAAACAGCTCTTTCAGTTCACGACCGACCATCATCGCGACCACTCTGTCATACGTGAATTCATCTATTCGGCCGGTACCGACAAGGCGCCCGTCACGCATGACCGTAATCTCGTCGGCAATTCGAAAGACCTCCGCAATTTTGTGTGTTATAAACACAAAAGAAATCCCCTTTGACCGGAGATTTCTGACAATATCAAATAACAGCCGGCATTCATTTTCCGTTATCGCGGACGTCGGCTCATCCATTATCAGCAGGCTTGAGTTATTTGCGACAGCTTTGACGATTTCCAGAAGCTGCTTTTGCCCCATACTCAATTCAGCAACCTTTTGTCTCACGGAAAAAGAATGAATCTGCAACTCTTCAAGCAATGCCGAGGCATCTTTGATCATTTTCCTGCTGTTCAGAAAGAAATTTGTATTTCCGTACGACGGTTCTTTTCCGCAGAATATGTTTTCAGCAACGGTTAGCGAATTCACCGGGCTGAGTTCTTGATAGATCATTGATATTCCTTGACGAAGCACTTTATTGACGCTGGATGTTTCAAGCGCGTTTCCTTGGAAAACAATCTCCCCGGAATCCTTCGGGTACAACCCTGCAAGCACTTTCATCAGCGTTGACTTCCCGGCGCCGTTTTCACCCATCAATGCGTGGACAGTGCCTTTTTTCACATAAAAATCCATATTATCCACGGCTAAAACACCGGGGAATGATTTGGTCACATTTTTCATTTGAAGCACTAGTTCATCATTCAACGCTCGATACCTCGCAGATCAGGCCAGATTGTGAAACCATTTTCGGCGCCAATAGCTACAGACCAACTTTAATAAAGTTGGTCATGCTACAAGTCCTTTGAAACCTTTTAGCCAAGATCAGGGTAAAAGTCGCGTACGTTATTTGCAAACATGCCTTTGACCTGAACCATATTCTTCTGCTCATACGGCTGCCCGGCTACGAGTTTGTCAAAAGCCTCAAACGCAGCCGCGACATAAACGTCCGGAGTTAAGTAAATAGTTCCGTCAAGCTGTCCGCCTCTGAGAATGTTCTCAGCCGCTTCGCGCTGCCCGCCGTTGCCGAATATGTAAACCTGATCCGCAAGTCCTGCTTCCGCCACAGCAATTGCCGCGCCAATCGCCAGACTGTCGTTAGCGGCCCATATTGAATCAAACTCGATGCCTGCGGACAGGAAGTTTTCGGTTGCAGCCAAGCCATGGGGCTGAGCGGGTGCGTCTGTAGGCGCTTCAAACACTACTTCATAACCGCCTGCCGCAAACGTATCCATTGCCCCTTGTGTACGAATGTTAAATGACTCGCTGACGAGCGGGCCGCGCAGAACAAATACCTTTTTAAGCGTTCCGGGATTATTCTCCATAAGGAGAGTAGCCGTAATAATGCCGTTGTTGTACTGATCCGCCATCGCGCCTATTGTATATAGAGAGTTCAAATAAGTATTGGGGATGATCAGCGGGATACCTTCTTCAAGGCATAGTTGGCTTATGGGGGCAAAACTGCTTTCATCGATGGGCTTGAGAATAAGCGCGTCGATACCTTTTGCAATCATATCTTCACACTGGGCGATTTGCTTCATAGCGTCTGTATCGGCTTCGTTAAGCTCATACGTCCAACCGCGGGATTCGATTTCAGATATAATAGCATTTGCCAGACCTGCGGCAAATTCTGTCTGGAGGGATTCAATCGAAAAGCCAACATGCTTGATGTTAAGAGGCCCCTCAAAAAAGAGCCAGTCGCCTATGCCGACGCCGCCAGGCGCCGAAGAAGCCGGCGGAGCCGTGCCCGGTGAAGCGGGGGGCGGTGATGCTGGCGCCGATGAGGGCGGCGCTGATGAGGCGGACGCTGACGGGGACGCTGCCGGCGTATTGCCGCCGCCACCGGTCGGCGGGGGCGCTGTCTGTGAACCGCACGCTACGGTAGACGCAAGCAATACGATGATAAGGACAATCGTCAATATTCCTTTTCTCACGATTTTATATCCTCCTTTAATTATAATCCATTGGAGACAATCCCACAAACGAATTAAAACATAATACATTTCTGTTGTGAAATATAAAAGCTTGATTGCCTTATCCGGTTTTGTTATTGAATAGCTGAT
>WRBZ01000271.1 GCA_009784305.1 Synergistaceae bacterium | reverse complement strand
GATTATGGTCGACTTCGGATATTTCGTGAAAGAGCGTCCCTGGTGGCAGTTGGTATCCGAAAAATTACGCCCCGGCGATATAGCGACGCATTGTTTTCGTGGTCCTGTACCGGTGGTGGACGAAAATGGAAATGTTTACCCATTTCTCATAGAAGCACGCGCGCGCGGCGTTCGCTTTGACCTGGGACACGGGGGAGGCAGCTTTCTTTTCCGAAACGCGATCCCCGCTTTCAAACAGGGTTTCTGGCCCGATTCGATATCGTCGGATCTGCACGTTCAGAGTATGAATTCAGCGATGATGGATATGGCGACAACTATGTCCAAATGCCTGGCTTTAGGTATGCCCTTGAATGAGGTCATAGCACATTCAACGTGTATTCCGGCGCGCATGATCGGTCATCCCGAACTGGGTACGCTTAACATTGGCGCGGAAGCGGATGTATCCGTCTGGAATGTTCGCAGTGGAACGTTCGGTTACAAGGATACGGTGGGCGGACGTTGTTCGGGTAATGAACGGCTGGAGTGCGAATTGACCATCCGCAGCGGCGAAGTGGTCTGGGACCTGAACGCCCGCGATGCCTCAGACTGGAGGGAAATTCCCATTGACGCGGGAATAAGACCGGGGGAGTATCTTATCGTTCCGGAACACTGATTTTGGTTTACGATAATTGTTGTGCGTGAGCAAAGACTGTTTTGGCTTACTCATTATTGTATTTTCAAGGCTCTATTGCATATTTTGCGCGAAGTTTGTTGTACATTTTCATTGTTTTTTTACCCTTTAGGGTGTTACAGATAAAAACTCATAATAGTAAATTCTATAGTGTAAACATTTTTCCGCATATATTGAGTCATAAAAATTGAATAGGAAGAAGCTTAGATGCAAAATGGAAACGTTTTCATCTTGTTCCATTTTTATCAAGGCAGTCGAATTGAAAAGATTCTTCCGCGTTGTGCGTATGCAAAAATTGTTTATACTTTCTCATTATTGTATTTTCAAGGTACTATGCCGCTTTTTATGTGAGAAGTTTGAGATATCAATATAAAGGAGGGAAAAACAACTCAAAAAAATTGTATTGAACGACCGCAGCGCTATAGGTAAAATGGAGAAAACATTCTTAAAGAGATGAGGTAAATATTATGAAAAAGTTGAGTATTATTGTATTTTTATGTATGTTTGGCCTGTTACTTGCAAACGCACCCGCAATTGCCGGCGGAAGTATCCGAGTCGCCGTAATAGACGAGCCGCCTACGCTGGATCAACAGGTTGTGACTTCCGATCTGGCAACCATGATTGCACAGCACATTTTTGAAGGGTTTTATACCTTCGATGCCCGCTACAGCCCTGTACCCATGCTCGTGAAAGAGGAGGAAATCCGCGAGAACGGAAAAATCGTGGTCCTTCGTCTGCGTGAGGGCGTGAAATTCCATAACGGGAAAGAACTCAGCGCCGAAGACGCTCTGGCTTCCCTGACACGCTGGGGTCAATTCGGGTCGCGCGGAGCCGTCCTTTTCGGCAACATCGAAAAAGTGGAGGCCACCGGCAAATACGAACTGACGATAACGTTTAAGGCGCCCTTCGCTCCATGGAAAAACCTCCTGGCTTTTATCAACGGCGGCCCTGTAGTATATCCCAAAGAAATCATCGGTGACGCCAATGCGACACCTATTACTCCAGATCAATATATCGGTACCGGTCCTTATAAGTTTGTGGAACGCAATCCGGGGCGATATATCAAACTTGCCCGTTTTGACGATTACTCTGCCAGGGCGGAAGCCGCTGACGGTTATGCCGGAAAACGGGAAGCTCTGCTTGACGAAATACTCTTTATTCCCGTTACCGATCCCGGCACACGCATCAATGGCGTAAAAGCCGGAGACTACGACTATGCGGAACAGCTTCCCGGAGATCTTTTCGACTCTCTCAAGGGAGATTCTTCCGTCCGGATATCAGTCAACCAGGGAGCGACCCAGGGCTTGGCATTTTTCAACTCTAAAGAGGGCATATTTAAGGGTGGCAATTTCAAGCTCAGACAGGCCCTTCTCGCCGCAATAAACATGAAGCCCGCGCTGCAGGCGGCCATAGGCCCTGAAGAACTTTGGAAAGCCACCGGATCTTTTATGCCTGAAACGACGGTATGGTACTCCGAAGCCGGTACGGATAAATACGTTCAAAGCGATGCCGCACTTGCCAAAAAACTGGCAGAGGAAGCGGGATATAAAGGCGAACCTATTGTATTCATGGCTTCCATGGCATATAAGTTTCACTACGACGCCACACTTGTTATCGTGAAGCAATTGCAGGATGCCGGATTCAACATAGATCATCAAATCTACGACTGGGCAACGTTAATCTCGAAACGCGGAGACCCGACGCAGTGGGATATCTTTTTCACTCATCACGGTTTTGTGCCCGATCCTATTCTTTTCAGTTTCATGAGCACGGCCTATGCCGGCTGGTGGGAGACTGACAAAAAAGTGGGGTTGACAAGCGAATTTGTCGGAACGATGAATTTTG
>WRBZ01000270.1 GCA_009784305.1 Synergistaceae bacterium | reverse complement strand
AGATAATTGCCAAATACAAAGATAAAAACATTGTTATTGGCACGCATGGAACAGCATTGAGTACAGTCCTCAACCATTATGATCCATCTTTTGACTGTGATTCGTTTTTCAGGATCATCGATTATATGCCGTATATTCTCAGACTTGATTTTGACGGTGTAACCTATATGGGGAAAGAGGATTTACTGATAATTGAAAAGCCGTATAAGTTATGAGGACATTATGTGAAATTTACCTGCTAATACAACAAAAAATATTATAGGTTGATTTCTACCTATTAATAATGTACAATTAAGATGGATGTGAACAAGATGCTTATAAATACAGATAGTATTATTTCGATAACTGAAGCAAACCAGAATTTTTCACGCGTAACCCGGATGGTAGATGAAAAGGGTTCTGTTGTTATTCTTAAAAACAACTCACCCCGGTATCTGGTAATAGAGTTTAATCAGGCTGAGCAAGAGCAAGTTATGGCAGACGAAGATGTAATGAGCATTTCCCGTCGTATTATGGAGAAGAACAGGGAAGCATATAAGGTTCTTGCAAGATGAAGAAGTTGACAAAAAAGCAGATTTAGTTGCTGCGTTTGGCAGTCATACTGTCGACGCAGGAGAATTTTTATAGTAGGAGTTGATTCAAATGCTAATATCTCCATGCGGTATAAATTGTGAATCCTGTGACTTTTTTGATAGTTGCGGCGGTTGTCACGCAATACAGGGTAAACCATTTTATTTAAAAGACTTCGGGGTTGAAGTCTGCCCCATGTATGAATGTCCCGTCATCAAGAAAGGTTTCAAATCATGCGCCGAATGCGCCGAGCTTCCTTGCCAAATTTTCTATAACTGGAAAGACCCAAGCATGACGGATGAAGCGCATCTGGCCTCAATAAATGAGAGGGTTGGTATCTTAAAGGAAGTAAAGTTATGACAACTGATCTAACAGAAATCCCCGGTGTTGGTGTAAAAATGGCGCAGCATTTGATTAACGCCGGATTTCCCGATATCGAATCCCTAAAAGGACAAAACCCGGAGGATATTTATAGGAAAGATTGTCTTTTTCAAGGAGTTCAGGTTGATAAATGCGCCCTGTACTGTTATCGCTTAGCAACAGCATACGCAGACGGAACGATCACAGACCCGGAGAAGCTGAAATGGTGGAACTGGAAAGACTAGACACGATTATGAGCACATTCCCGAACATGGCAAAACACCACTTGTCAACATAGTGGATAACTCGCCAAAACATAGTGTATTACTGGTGTTTTGGCGAGTTATTTGTTTTGCGGAATGTGCGCAATTTTTTAGAACTTTGCGAGATGGGTGGAGAAAAAGCCAACAATACCAAGCCTATTGACGAAGTCATTAGATTGGAGTATAATAGGAAACAATAATTATTATTCGCCAAAACATGGCGTTATGATGATATTTTGGCGGATTATAGAAGGAGATTGAAGTGACGATCATTGGGCGTGACAAAGAAAAGTCGGCGCTTAAATCATACTATGAGTCGGGTGTTCCGGAGTTTCTTGTAGTATATGGGCGGAGGCGAATCGGTAAAACCTATCTGATTCGTGAATACTTTGGCGGAAAGTTTGATTTCTGCGTTACCGGGCTTGCAAACGGGAAAAAGGAAGATCAGCTGAAGGCGTGGAATATTGCTTTGAAGGGCAACTTCAGCGGATCTCGCGCGTGCGCGGGAAACTGGCTCGACGCATTTGAACTGCTCAAGGAGAAGCTGGTGAAGCAAAGCAAGGCAAAGAGAAAGGTTGTTTTTATTGATGAAGCCCCGTGGATGGATACGCCTAAATCCGGGTTTTTGATGGCTCTGGAGCATTTTTGGAACGGGTGGGCTTCGGGCCGGCAGGACGTTTTCCTGATCATCTGCGGGTCCGCCACATCATGGGTCGTGAAAAACCTGTTGAAAGATAAAGGCGGGCTGCACAACAGGGTGACGCGGAGGATGCGCTTGCTGCCATTCACACTAAAAGAAACAGAGACCTATCTGAGAGATAGGGAGTTCAACTTGGGGCGTTACCGCATATGCGAATCATATATGGTTTTCGGCGGCGTCCCCTACTATTTGAGCTTGCTTGGGAAAGGATTGAGCCTCCCGCAAAATGTGGATATGCTTTGCTTTGCGGATGACGGAATCCTGCGCGGCGAGTTTCAGGAGGTTTATTCTACGCTGTTTCGAAACTCCGGAAACTACATAAAGGTCGTGACTGCACTCAGCTCAAAAATGAAAGGTTTGACCAGAGACGAAATCATTCGCGAAACCGGTCTGTCATCGGGCGGGGGGTTGACCCAGATTTTGGATGAACTTGAGCATTGCGGATTCATTCGCTCCTACCCGAATTATTCGATGGACAATAATCTTTGCCTATACCAACTCACGGATCCCTTCAGTTTATTCCATCTGCGCTTCATGAAGGGCAAGCGACCCAAAAATCCGCGATATTGGACAAGCAACCTCGAAAGCCCCGCTTTGTCGGCATGGAAAGGATATTCATTTGAACAAGTT
>WRBZ01000269.1 GCA_009784305.1 Synergistaceae bacterium | reverse complement strand
TTCTTTCACTGCTTTGGATGCGGAAAAGGCGGAGATATTTTTACCTTCATAATGCAAACTGAGGGATTAAGCTTTAACGAGGCTTTGGAATTATTGGCGGATCGGGCAGGCGTTAAAATAGATAACAAGGAAAAATTCAGAGGCAAAAGGGATGTCCGCCCTGTGAGCGAGATATTGGAGTTTGCAAACTCATTCTTCAGGCGAGGATTGAGTTCTGCAGAAGGAGCCGTGGCAAGAGCGTATTTGGACAGGAGGGCTCTTTTAAAGGAAACGGAACGTTTTGAGCTTGGGTGGAGTTATCCGTCATGGGACGCCCTCGTTCGGCTTTTCAGAGAGGAGAAAATTCCCGATAAAGAGGCTTTGGAGACCGGGCTTGTCATTGATGGCGAAAGAGGTCTTTATGACAGGTTCAGAGGAAGGATAATGTTCCCTATAAGGGATTTGACAGGAAGGCTTATTGCGTTTGGCGGTCGGTTGATTGACGGAGACGGGGCTAAATACGTTAATAGCCCGGAAGGTATAGTTTACAGCAAAAGAAAAAACCTGTATTTACTAAATATAGCAAAAAACGAAATTAAGCAAAAAAAGCGGGCAATCATTGTCGAAGGTTATATTGATGTCATTAGAATGCACATCTGCGGATATCCGGAGACAGTTGGAACGCTTGGGACAGCGCTTACGGAAGAACAGGCTTTATTGCTCAAAAGATTCTGTGACAGATGTTATCTGTGTTATGATTCAGATGACGCAGGCAAAGAGGCTTCTTTAAGAGGTATGCATATCCTTGCCGGAGCTGGAATCGAGTCTTATGCAGTATCACTTCCGCGCGGTAAAGACCCTGATGCTTTATTGTCCGAAGGCGACAAGGGCATTGCTGATTTCGACCACGCGATAAATGAATCTCTTCCTCTCATTTTGTACCATTTAAAAAGCGCGAAAACTCAAATTGAAAACCCCGAAACACGCAAAAAAGGAGAAGAGTTGTTGTTTAGTGGAATATCAGACCTTGATGATACCGATATTGCCAAATACGCCAATAAATTAGCCGGAGTTTTGAACCTTTCAGTTCCTCAATTTTGGCAGGTATTTAACAAAAATAGGAAAAAGAACCTACGTAAAAATGATGACTCCCAAAAACCAGCAGGAAAGCTAATAAAGGAAGAGATCAAGACTGAATCACCAGTTATTGAACCCATTGAGGCTGCTTTATGCTCTTTACTGTGGCAGGACGAGGAAAAAAGATTAAGCGTTCAAGCTGCTGACTTATTGGACTTAGTTACAAATCCTGTAATAAAACAGATTATATTCGCGATCATAAATAATCCTCCTTCAGAACTGGAAAGAAGATGGCATTCTACTGGAGAAGAACTGCCGATGCAAATTCTTGCGAGTGGGATGAGATTTTGTGAAGAGGTGCGTGAAAAGGACAAATGGGATATCGTTTACGAGGAGTTGAATCGTAAAAGATTGAAAGACCGGTACACGGAGCTGCGCTCAAAGATGCGCCTTGGCAATGCGACGGAGGATGAAATATCAGAAATGAATAAGCTGGTAATTATGCTTAAAGGTAGGAGATGATACCTTTGCGGGAATACTACGACGAAAGAAAAGCGGTAGCATATTTTATGCGCAGATTATACGAACGAGGCCTTACGACCAGTTTGGGGGGCAATATAAGCTTCAGAATTGGGAATATTGTATTGATAACTCCCGCGAAGGCTGATAAAGGCAGGCTAACTCCGGAACAAATCGGTATAGTTTCAATGGAAAGTGAAAATTTAACTCCCGATATAAAACTCAGCATAGAAACAGATATGCATTTGGGCGTATTGCGAAATAGATCCGACGTTGCTGCAGTTATTCATGCTCATCCCACTATAGCTACATTTTTTACCATAGCTAATGTTGAAATTGATACAAAGCTGACATCGGAAGCTTTCGCTATATTAGGAGTTCCTTTAAAAGCAAAGTATGAACTTATGGGAACAAAACAGCTTGCATATTCTGTTTCTCAGGCAGCCTTGAAGTCTAATGTGGTTTTAATGGAAAATCATGGGGTTTTAACAGTAGGTAAAGACTTGCTGGAAGCTTTTAATAGGATGGAAGTTCTTGAAAGCATTGCTAAAATTAATTGTATATTGATGAGTGGCTTGAATTGTGCTAAAACCCTTACACTGCAAAATTTGGAAGAAATTGTAAAAAAGTAATAAAAGGGGTTGCATTTTTTGGGGTTTGGAGTTATATTATCTGGGCTGTCGAAAAACGGATAACAAAACGGTTCGGGAGCAAATAACTTGACAAAAGAATACAGTGTATAGATGAGATGCAAAAAAACAATGTAACAAAGAGCCAAGTGAAAAATCTTGTGCAAGATTAAACAACCCATAAAATGGGAATTAGTTAATTTAAGGGACATAGTGGTGAGAAGTAGGCACCAGCTATGAAAAGCCTAAAGGAATTAACTGAGAGTTTGATCCTGGCTCAGGACGAACGCTGGCGGCGTGCTTAACACATGCAAGCTGAACGGGATATTAC
>WRBZ01000268.1 GCA_009784305.1 Synergistaceae bacterium | reverse complement strand
GTAAGCGTCAAACAGATTTTTAGAGGGTAGGAAAAAATCAGCCGAAAATCGGCTGATGATAAAAAGTTTTGATGTTAAGGTTTCGAGAGAATCCGACAAGAGTCAGGAATTTTATCACTCCACGGAAGAAAATCGTCGAGTTTGCCAGTGGTGGCATTCGGGATATTTTGGAGTAAAAAGACAAGATAGTCGTAAGGCTTGAGCCGGTTTTCCTTGGCGGTTTCGATGATAGAATATATAATAGAACTCGCTTTGGCGCCGTTGGGAGTGTTGGCGAACAACCAATTTTTCCTGCCAATGACAAACGGTTTGATGCTGCGCTCGGCGCGGTTGTTGCTGATCTCGAGCCGTCCGTCCAAAAGAAAGCGTTCAAGATATACTCTCTGGGACAAAGCGTAGGTCGCCGCCTGCCCAAGAAGCGATTTGGGCAAAACTTTTGATGAAGGCAAGGAATGTACCCACTTGAAAAAGTCGTCAAGCAGGGGTTTGGAGAGCTTCATACGGTTCTCAAAGCGTTCAGCCGGTTTCATATCGGCAAATTCGCGTTCGTGGCGAAACAACCGGTCACAGTAGCGTTTGCCAATCATAGCGCCATTGCCCTCCCGGTCTTTTTCCGGCAGACCCTTCAACGCTTCATCGAATTTCCGGCGCATATGCGCCCAACACCCAACGACGATGTAATCATCAGGCAGATTATGATACCCCTCATACCCATCGGCGTGTAAATATCCTTTGAACCCTTTCAAAAAGCCTTCGGGCCGCTCCCATTTCCGGTCTGGCTGATACTCATAAAGCACAATATGCCTGTCCGTGTCTCCGCTTGTCCGGTAGAGCCACATGTAACTCTTGCTCTGCGCCGTTTTACCCGGTTCGTGAAGCACCTGCAGCGTAGTTTCATCGGCATGAAGGACATCGTGACCCACCAATAACTTTTTCAGCCTGTCATATATCGGCTTCAGCCAGTCCTCAGCGCACCTGACGAGCCAATTCGACATCGTTTGCCGCGACAGCATGACCCCGGCACGACTCCACTCCTGTTCCTGCCTGTAAAGAGGCACGCTCATCACAAATTTCTGTGTCATGATGTGCGCCACAGATTCCGGCGACGCGAAACTGCCCCTTATCACCGGTTCCGGCATCACCGCTTTTACTACCGGCGTATGATCATTATTCTTCTCGCAACTGCGACACGAATATATATGTTGCCGATGCTCAATGATTTTGGCTTGCGCGGGTATGATTTTCAGTTCGCGCCGAACTTCGCGACCCATGATATGCAACGTTTCGCCGCAATCAGGGCAAACCTGTTTATCCGACGGAAGTTCATGCTCAAGCACTTCAACCGGTAAATCCGGCGGCAGTCTGTCGCTTGCAGAACGCTTGCGTCTCCGGTAATGCTTTTCAATTTCCACAAGCTCTGGTTCAGGCGCGTTTGCATCGGCAATAGCCTCGGCTTCATCGAATAAATTTATCTGGTCGGCGTCATATTCGCTTTTCTCGCTTGATGAGCCGAATTGCTTATGCTTCGACAGCCGGAATTGCTCCTCGTAATATTTCACGAGCGATTCCAATTCATATATTCTGTTTTTCAATACGGCGTTTTCAGCCGCCAATGTGGTGTTCTTTGTTAAATTATTCATACGTCTATTGTATCACGAAATTCGTCAAAAAGTGCGAATTTACCATGACTTTTTCGCTAATTTTCTGTTAAACCGCAGGTTTTTGGAACACCTCGTTCCGTTTCAACTTCTGCTCTATCCGCGCCCCGTTCAGCAGGATACTCAATTCTTCGCCACTCAAGCTCATCGTCGCTTCTTCTCCAACGGACGGCCATCGAAAATGCCCTTTCTCCAACCGCTTGAAGTACAGCCAAAATCCGTCGCCGTCCCATTCCAGTATCTTCACACGGTCCCGCGCCCTGTTGCAGAACACAAACACCGCTTCGTCATATGGATCGAGCTTGAAGCTGCTTTCCACTATTGAACTCAATCCGTTGATCGATTTCCGCATATCTGTATGCCCGCATGCTAAATATACTTTTTTGTCGCCGAATTTCAGCATAGCTCCACCAATACCCTGCATACCTTTGCCAATAATTCTGTATCTGTGGAGCTGTTTGCCATCACCCGGCATTTCCCTATTTCTATCGCTACTTCGCCACTTTTGGCTTTTTTGTCCTCGGCGGTTTTCGCTTGTATCCACCCTGCCGGTAGTTGAACTCCCGTTTCTATCGGCATTGATGCCATCTCTTTCGCCGCCATTGCCCGTAATCTCCGCTGCCAGTAATGATATCGATTTGTCGGCATTCCCTCTCTCTCGCAATATGCTTTTATACTTAATCCACTTCCTACTCGCTCCGCCATTTTCTCCGCCCATTGTACCATTCGGTACTCCGTCGTCATTTCTTTCGTGTTTTCCATCTTTTTTACAACTCCTACCATTCGACTTTATTTTACACGCCGTGCTTTTTAATCTTTTTGGAGTTATTTTATCACACACTACTCAATCTTGTACATGTCCGCTTCGTTTGACGCTTACC
>WRBZ01000267.1 GCA_009784305.1 Synergistaceae bacterium | reverse complement strand
CAGGCGCGGTATACACGAAATAATGACGGTGGATAGCGATATCAGAGAATTGATACTCAGAGGGGAAACCGGCAGGACGCTGTATGAACAGGCAATAGCAAAAGGAATGAGGCCCCTGAGGGAGGCGGGAATTGCCTGCGCTCTTGAAGGGCACACCACATTAGAAGAAGTCATCTCCGCAACAATATAGTAGGGGCGGGGCCTGCCCGTTATTCTAAGGCTGGGGTACATCACTAATTACCCGTAGGGCGGCGTTTTGCCGCCCGCAGTTTCTACTATACACTTCCAAACTACTAACTAAAAACTACGGATTACGAATTATTTTTATGAAGGGGGAAATAGCTTTGGAGCTAAGCCCATTGCTGGCGGAAGTAATTAAACGCGGCGCGAGCGATTTACATATAGGAGAAGGGATAAAGCCGACAATTAGAATTGACGGCGGACTTGTGCAGATATCGGAAAAAGTGCTTAACAAAGAAGATATAGAAAGGATGTTCTCCGAAGTTCTCAGTGAAGCTCAATATGAAAACTATATGAAAAACCACGAAATTGATTATAGTTTTTCCTTTGAGTATGAAGAGTTAAGCGCTCGCTTTCGCGGGAACTGTTACTTTGAATCAAAGAAGAAGGCGGGAGCTTTTCGTTTGATCCCCTCAAAAATTCGTTCAATAGACGAATTAGATCTTCCAAAGATATTAAAGGATATATCTCAGAGAAGGCGCGGATTATTTCTGGTCACAGGACCCACGGGGCACGGAAAAAGTACGACGCTTGCAGCGCTCATTAACGAGGTAAATTGCACGAGAAAAGAGCATATATTAACAATAGAAGATCCTATAGAATACGTGTATAAATCTGAAAGTTGCCTTGTGCACCAAAGGGAAATAGGAACCGATACGAATTCATTCTCCGAAGCTTTGCGCCGTGCTTTGAGGCAAGACCCTGATGTCATTCTAATCGGAGAAATGAGAGACCTTGAAACGATAGCTTTTGCGATAACGGCTGCTGAGACGGGGCATTTTGTTTTAGGCACGCTTCACACGCAGGACGCTTCTCAATCAATAGACCGTATAATAGACGTTTTCCCATCTCATCAGCAGCAACAGGTCAGAACACAATTAGGAACTGTTTTAGTGGGGATTTGTTCCCAGCAGCTTGTGCCAAGAGATGGGGGCGGCCGCGTATGCGCGACCGAGATCCTGATAGCGAATCCTGCCGTCCGCAATTGCATAAAAGAAGCTAAAACCTCTCAAATAAAGAGCTTAATACAGACGGGCAATAATATTGGTATGCATACAATGGAACAAAGCCTTGCCAAGTTCGTTAGAGCATGCGAAATAACGCGTGAAACCGCGGAAGTATTCGCTTATGACCCCAAAGATTTGGACAGGCTTCTTGAGGGCTATTAACCATACTACAAAAAATATAATTTTTTTTATATATTCTGACGTTCAAAAATACATGCAGGAGGGATTTTTTTTATGAAAAATTACTTTGCAGTACTCAAATATATCAAAAAAAAAGGTTACAACTGCTGGCTAATTGGGAGCGCCGTGAGAGATATCATAATGAAACGCGTTCCCGTAGCTCTAACCATGGTCGTCGATGCTCCATCTTATGAAGCATTGACCGAAGATTTTGGCGGAGAAATTGTTAATAACAGAAATTATAATTATGTTCAATCCGAGATTTTTGGAGAATCCTCTCAAATGTCTCTTCTTGATGGAAGGACAATAGAAGAAGAACTTGCGGAGCGCGATTTTACAATTAATGCGATAGCTATTCGCTGGGATGGGTTTTATGTAGACCCGTTCAGAGGGCGTCGTGACATCCGTAACGGGCTTGTTCGTATTGTTAATGATAATGTTGAAAATTTGGAAAGCAAACCGTTAAGAGTTGCGAGATTAATACGTTTTGCCGTTTTTTTCGATATGAACATTTATTGGAAATCAGAGATGGATGCCCGTATTTTTATTGAAACGCATAAGGAAGAGATAACTGATTCACTATCTTCGCGCTGGGGACGTGAGATTTTTATCGGTATGAAAGAAAAGCCTCATGATGTATTGTGCCTTGCGGATCATTACGGATTAACGCCGCTTCTTATTCCCAAACTTGAACATTTAAAAGGTATTGAGATACCCGATGGTGGGACACTTTTTTCGCATACCCTCGATACGCTGAAGGAAATACAGAATTATTTCGAAAAACGCAACGCAATGGCAAATGATCTGGCAATAGCTCTTGCCGGCCTTTTCCACCATATTGGAAGCACTCCCGGCATACCTGTGGATACAAAAGTTTCATCGGAAATAACTAAAGAATACCTTAAATTATGGGGCGCTCCGGATAATGTTATAGAGAAAGTATTGACTGTTATGCATGATTATCGCTTGTTTTACACTGAACGCTCCGAGCTTGAATTATGCAGATTCGCTCTTGATAACGGTATGGATACCATAAGGTCTATTGCCGAGTTTTGCTTGTGCAACATCAATGCGAGTGTGGGGGCTAATGCGGCTAAGAGTCAGGAAATAATAGT
>WRBZ01000266.1 GCA_009784305.1 Synergistaceae bacterium | reverse complement strand
CCTGAGCACCCTCCTTTATCGACGGGGGATACTCCCCCTGCACCCCCTGCCTCCATTTTATAGGACGCAGCGAAACTTTCATAAAATATTTGTGGCTGCGATAGCAGCAATGGAGGCAATTATTGTGGATGAAAAAGATTTGAAGCACTTAGAATTTGTAATTTATTGCGTTGAAACTTACAAAGGCGTGAAGAACCTGGATGGAAAGACGGCGTACCGGAGCCTGTATGATACAGGGGCTATCGAATATATCGACGAAAATTATGAAGCGCTGCACACGTTTGGTAACGAGAACATCGTTTGGAATATCGACGAATACCTCAAAAATCAAAGTGAAAGAACCTAAATATCACGCTGCCTGTAGCGGGGAAGCTCAGAGAGGAAGAAGTGTGAAAAATAAATTTTCACACTTCCGCTATGGAACCCTATGGTTCTCTTCGGCGGTCACTTCATGACCTGAGTACCCTCCTTTATCGACGGGGGATACTCCCCCTGCACCCCCTGCCTCCATTTTATAGGACGCAGCGAAACTTTCATAAAATATTTGTAGCTGCGACAGCAGCAATGGAGGCAATTATGTTGTTCCATTACATCGGAGTAATTCTCTTGGCAGCAGTGGTTCTGTTCTTAATACTTGGACTCGTCCGGGCCCTACAAAAAAAGGGCGCAGTATTATATCTTGTTTTCGCATTTATTTGTTTTGTATTACTGGTTATTATCATTGCAGTATTGCCGAAAAATGCAGTGCTACCGAAAATACCGGACATACAGGAAATCGAACCTTTTCTCGGACAAATGACGGGAGTTGCCGGAATTGCCGCGGCAGTTGCAGCGGGCGGTGTTGGGTGTTATCGGTGGTGGAAAAGAAAAAAGTGGCTCGATCGTTTTTTTAATATATATAGGCCTTCGCGGCTTAAGGCAAAAAATGTTGGCGTAATTAATTATACGCAAAATGAATACATCCCGCTTTATGATCAAACAAGCTTCTCAGATGCACTCCGAGCAAATCAAAATTTGATTCTGCTTGGGCAAACCCAAAATGGAAAATCGCGTGCAGTATATGAAGAACTGATTTTGCTCCGTGATAATGAATATGTAATCCTCATGCCGAGTAGTCTTATTTCTAATGTTGCATACAACGACGCACTGGAAAAGGCAAAAAAATGGCTATCGGCTCGAAAAGTAATTATTGTGCTTGATGATGTTGACAAGTTCGTAAGGGATGGGCTTGCCCTCGATAGCTTTTTCGATGACGTTAAGTCCTGTTGCGATCACGCTAATGTGCAGCTCGTTATGACTTTACGAAATGAGGTAGCTGCAACCGTATTGCCGTCAGAGGAATACCCGGGAGAGAGATGTGTCGCCGCAGCAAAACATATCGAACTGAGGCTACTCACCGATCAGGAAGGCAGGCGATTGATGCCCAAAGGGCCGCTGCCGGAATATTATGACCGTACTCCCGGATCGCTGAACAAGGAAGTAATTGAACGCGTAAATTATTTTAATGGTTCTCTCAGCCTTAACGCCCAAAAATGCTATTACATAGTCCAACGCTTCTACAATTTAAACGTAATCCCTGTGCCCTACACCACGGTTAAGGAGCTTGCGGCAGCACATGAAATAGACGGGGCGGATTGTGACAAATGTTTTTCCGGTTTGATAGATAAAAGGTATATATTGCGATCAGGACAAAGCATATCACCGCAAAGCGATTATGAGGCAAAGATACTGAATACCGCCCCACCTCTCGGAATTGATATTGATGATAATGAGATCGTTAATTTGTTACTGTCTGAGGAAAAATACTATATAAACGCAAACAAGGCGGCGAATAAATTGCGTTCAGATGGCAAAAGGGATCTTTCTTGGAGGATCTTTTCCGTTACGCTGGAAAAAGTGACTTCAAAAAATCCGCAAGATTATGTAGCGGGTGCGATGGTTTGGGAAAAAAACGGAAACCTCCTCAAAGCCGTTGAAATGCTGCAGGCAGGTATAGCAGAAAATTTTTCGGGTGGTAGTCAAGCAATCGCTACAAAACTTGGTGAAATTTATTCAAGGCAGAATAAGGTAACAGAAGCGATAGAGGTATTGAGCAAAGGTTTTTCCGGAGATAAAGTTGTCCTTCGGAATTTAGCCACTCAGGTCATGAAAAAATACGGCGCATATGCCGCATTAATGCTGCTGGAAGATAAGATAGATTTACTTAATGGGAGAAACGATCAATACATAAAGTCAAGCGTTCACGCTATGTACGGTGGAAATGAGCAAATCGCATCGGAAGAATTTCAAAATTGGATAGTTGTGTATAAAAGTGAGTTTGATATTATACAAAAGCCGCTTAACCGCAATCAGGGTCACACTTGGAATAAACGACTATCGTTAGCCGCTATGATTTTGCGCGTTTATTCGGATTGTTGCGCGAATATTGTTTTTTTTCGGGAAAACGCACGGTTTTTAACACATAACTTTCAAGAAGCCTCAATAAAGCATATCGACCTGTATAGCGCACAATATCACGTTGCACAGAGATATTTCGATAACAGTTTTGCTTTGTTAAACAGAGAAGAACTTGTT
>WRBZ01000265.1 GCA_009784305.1 Synergistaceae bacterium | reverse complement strand
CTTTCACGCAGGCCGACGTGCTGAAAAACCGCAGCACAAAAGGAACCGGACTTGGTCTTACCATTGTAAAATCCATTGTAGAAATGATGGACGGAAAAATAACGGTAGAGAGCACATATGGTGAAGGATCGTCCTTTCATGTTGAAATTCCAAAGATTTTAGGCGACAAAGCGTTAGTACATTATTCCGATGACAAAGGAATTGTGATATATGCGCCGGACGCAAAAATACTGGTTGTGGATGACAATCTGACCAACCTGAACGTTGCGTGCGGACTTTTACAGATTTGTCAAATAACGGCCGAAACAGCCGCATCCGGCAGGCAGGCCATACAAATGGTTCAACAAAATAATTACGATATAGTGTTCATGGATCACAGGATGCCGGAAATGAACGGCAGTGAGACAACCAGGATCATCCGCGAGTTGGGCATAAACGTACCGATCATTGCGCTCACTGCGAGCGCTGACCCAAAAGCCAAAGAAGCAATGCTGGCCGTGGGTATGAATGATTATCTGTCAAAGCCTGTTATAAAGACAGAATTAATGAAAATGTTGAAAAAGTGGATTCCGGCCGAAAAAATTACTGAAATTCAGCCCAAAACGGTTGTTGCCGACGAAATAACAGATGATGGACATAAGGCATTATGGGATGCAATGGAAAAGATCGACGGGTTATCAATATCGGCTGGACTGGAAACGATTGACGGCCGGCGCGATGTATACAGAAATTCTCTTAAGCTGCTGCTGCTGGAAATAGAAAAAAGCGATAAAAATCTGATTGCATTTTTAGCGGCGGAAGATATGGATAGTTTTCGTACTGAAGTGCACGGAATAAAAGGAGCGCTGGCTAACGTAGGAGCTATAGAGCTTTCCGCAAAAGCATTAGAACTTGAAACTGCGAGCAAGAAAATGGAGACCGCTTTTTGCGTTTCAAATCTGCCGTTGTTTTTAGAAGGGTTAAATAAGCTGTACGTGAATCTTAAAAATGCGTTTTCTGCCATAAGTCAAAGTGACATTCCGATTGAAATACCATCCGGGCTGCCGTTCATTTTTGAAAAATTAATAAACGCTTTTAATAAAATGGATTTTGTGCTTATCGACAAAGAAATAGAAAACCTTGACGCATTAAACCCAGGCGGCGCATTGAAAGAGAAGATAGAGGAGATAAAAGACGCTGTGCTGATGATGGACTACGATGGGGCTACTGCGCAAATTAATCAACTGCTGAATAATCTATTCAGGAAACGCTGATTAACCGGCTGCTCATCGGTTTGCATCTTCCTTTCGTATATCGTGATGATTCATTAGCGCGCGTTTCATCTCATACATCTGGTGATCGGCATATTCCAGCAGACTCTCGACGGTGCAGCCGTCCTGGGGGTAAGTAGCTATACCGTGGCAGAATCCTAAAAACTTCACCTGGGAGTCGGGCATCTTATCCGGCAGCGTGGTAATAGTTTCAATGAATTCATCGATTCCCTGCTCAGGGAGTATGCAAATAAATTCATCTCCCGCAATTCGGTAAAAACCTCCCCGGTTGCCGATTCGTATTTTTATCTCGTGAGCAAAAAAAGCGATGTATTGATCACCAACAAGATGTCCGTAGCGGTCATTAATGCTTTTTAATGAATTCAGGTCCAGGAAAATAAGGTAGAATGGCACTTTTCGTGTAATAAGGTCTTCAGCATCTTTGCTAAGAATCACCCTGGTTCGCAATTGCGTCAGTTCATCGCGATAAGCGATGCTTTCCAGATTCTGAATGGTTTTATTGCTGTCCACCTGTATGTAAATGTAACGAAAGCTGCTCAGTATGCAGACGGCGAGAGTGGGATAAGTAATTATCTGGAATAATACAATATCAGGATACGCAAAAGAAAGGTTAAAGATAAACACCGTCCAGAACCACATCATGGTCATCCACATGAGTGCGACAGCCTCTCTTTTGCCGATTTGATCAATTACATCAATAAACCTGGATTTTAGTAACCTGTAAAAGGCATTGAAACTTGCAATGTACAGAACTGTTTGAAACAACAGTACCGTGATATGGATGTTCCATCCCGGAATGGCCAGGGCGTAACCGATCCTCACGCTCAGGGCGAAAATCATAAACGTATATACCCAGGAAAAACATGCGATAGTAATTAATTTAACTCCGGGAATCTTATATAGAAGCTTGATGGGTATGAAAAATAAAAAACCGCTAAAAATAAACAAACCATTACCGCCGCCGAAATCCGGAGCCATGCTTGAAACACGGAAAGAAACATATATCAGCACACAGATAAATAAACCCATGCCAATATATGTACGTCTCCGGATATTTTTTCGCCCGCAGCATTTGTGGAATACAAAAAGGTTGATAAGGAGCATCTCCAGCGGCGCCATAATCATCGTAACCTGTTCCACTTACAGTTCGCCTTTCAAAATGTCTTGATGTCCAGGGAAACTCTGATTAATTGCCTGTGCGAGCGAATCGCTGCGTTGCGCGGCGCTCGTAACCTCAACATATCTCTCTATATGCCTCGGTTCCTGCGCTCCGTGCGCGCGGCGCAATATCCCGCACAGACAATT
>WRBZ01000264.1 GCA_009784305.1 Synergistaceae bacterium | reverse complement strand
TACAACTGATGGTTTTTGCTGTCCGATATACAGTTGAACAGTTTCTTTTCCTGCTTTTGAACCAGTATTGCAAACAGGAATACTTACCGTCAATGTTTCATTATCTTTCATCGTTTTAGAGGAAGCGGATGCTTTGCCATAATTAAATTGCGTGTAACTCAATCCGTGTCCAAAAGGAAACAAAGGTTTGATTTTATTTTTATCAAGCCATCTGTATCCTACAAAAATTCCTTCCCGATATACCACTTCATCTTTTTTACCGGGAAAATCGCCTGCTGAATGTGCTCCAACATCTGATAATTTAACCGGAAAAGTAAATGGCAACTTACCTGACGGATTTACGTCGCCGGTAAGAATATTTGCCAGCGCATTACCTGCTTCTGAACCTAAATACCACGCTTCAAGAATAGCAGGTACTTCATTTACCCACGGCATTGCTACGGCATTTCCGGAGATGATTACAACTACAAGATTTTTATTGGATTTTACCAATTCTGTGATAAGTTTGTCTTGATTATAAGGAAGACCCAGATTTTTTCTGTCGCCGCCTTCGCAATCCTGTCCGCCATGCTTGTTCAGACCTCCGATGAATATTACAATATCTGCTTCTTTTGCCTTTTTACAGGCTTCAGAAATCAGTTCATTAGCAGATCTGTTGTCTGTGATGTCTGCGGCTGCAAGTCCGTCCTGCTCAGCAGTTTTTTCGCCAACATAACCTCGAGCATAGTCCACAGAAGCCTCCGATCCGAATTTATTTTTAATTCCTTCCAAAGGAGAGACTTCATATCTGGCTTTCAGAGAAGAACTGCCCCCGCCAATAGTCATCATTTTAATAGCGTTTTCGCCTACGACAAGTATTTTTTTAGTTTTTGTCAAATCCAAAGGTAAAATATTATGGTCATTCTTCAATAATACAATTCCTTCTTCAGCAATTTGACGCGCAGCCAAACTATGTTCCGAAGAAGCAAACGAACCATAAGGACGCTCTTTGTTCATTGTTGTTCTGAAAGTCAAACGAAGGATATTTCTAACTTTTTTATCAACTTCTTCCTCTTTGACTTCGCCTGATTTCAACAGTTCAATGAAAGAGTCAGCCAAATAATAATTGTCATAAGCGTTGCTTTTTCCTTCAGATAAACCATCAGTCCATGTTCCAAATTCCATGTCTAAACCATTATAAATAGCTTGTTTTGTGCTATTTACGCCACCCCAGTCGGAAATTACAACTCCGTCAAAATTCCATTCACCTCGTAAAATATCATTTAAAAGATATTCATTCTGGCAACACCACTGCCCTTTGTAAAGGTTGTATGCGCCCATGATAGCCCATGCTTTACCTTCTATAACTGCCGCTTTGAAAGCAGGCAAATAAATTTCATACAAAGCGCGGTCATCCACCACAATATTCCCAGTATGACGGTATGTTTCCTGATTATTTAACGCATAATGCTTTATACAAGCGGCAACTCCATTTTCCTGAACGCCTTTTACGTAAGGAACAACTATTTTTGAAGCCAAAAACGGGTCTTCACCCATGTATTCGAAATTCCTGCCATTCAAAGGACTACGGTATATATTAACTCCGGGTCCTAATAATACATTTTTATTCCGATAACGTGCTTCTGCTCCTATTGATTTTCCGTATAAAGCGGCAATTTCTGTGTTCCATGTAGCTGCTAAACAGGTTAATGCGGGAAAAGCGGTGCAAGAATCATTTGTTTGATTGGCTGTATTCCATTCGTCCCATAGTACGTCTGCTCTTATACCGTGAGGACCGTCTGTCATCCAATTTTCCGGAATTCCCAAACGGGGGACACCGGGTGAACTGAATTTCGATTGAGCATGAACCATTTTGACTTTTTCTTCCAATGTCATTCGGGATAATGCGTCTTCAATTCGTTTTTCTATCGGTTGAGAATCATCTAAATAGACAGGAATTGATATTTGCGCAGCAATGCTTATTATAAGCGTTTGCAATAAAATAAAATTAATACCTTTTTTCATTTATATTTAGTTTTAAAAATAATTCTCCACCGCATAAGATAATTCAATATTAATTATAGCTTTTCCATTTCTTTTGTCGTTTTTCGGCTCACAAAGATAGCGCTTTTTTGCAAAAACGTATTTTTTGAGCAAAATAATATGTTTTTTGAGCCAAATATAGAAATAAAATAGTTAGTAATGACGAGGAGATTCCTCCCTTCGGTCGGAATGACTCTGTGTCGATTTATATAAGGATGGGAAAAAGCAGCGGCGAAGCCGCTGCTTTTTCCCATCCCTCCCCCGCAAACGCCTGTCATTGCGGGCTTGACCCGCAATCCCCTCGCACAATGCTTGTCAAGCAAAGTAGTAAACCAAAGAGCATCAATAAGAAATCTCCTTAAAAATACATCGTATGTATAGAAGGGAGCAATCTTATTTGAGGGGATTGCGGGTCAAGCCCGCAATGACAAGGTGTCAGGAGGAATAGGGGAGAATTGGCGGCTGTGCCGCCAATTCTCCCCTTCCTACTTTTCCCCCGCAAACGCCCGTCATTCCGAACGCAGTGAGGAATCTCATTAAAAATACGTCATAAGTACCG
>WRBZ01000263.1 GCA_009784305.1 Synergistaceae bacterium | reverse complement strand
CGGATATTTTTACCTTCAATCCGGTTATTGGAAATTTCAGCTTCCCCGTCTTCCAGATAGCCGAGCAAGCCGGCCTTATGATTTGTGGAGTATTCTGCAGCTTTGCCAAATTTTGAGCCGACGGTGTAGTCAAGCGTTTCGACCCAAGCAAAGTATTCGTCCAAAAGTGGCTTTGCCCGGATATTCCTCTCTTTGTGTCTTTCTTCGGGCGTCAGCCCCGCCCATTCCCTTTCCAAACGAAACAACTCATCACAATAGTCAAGGCCTGTTTTGGCCTTTGAGCCTGTCGGGTCTTTCGGCATTGCGTCGTACCAACGCCTGCGTACATGCGCCCAGCACTTGATATGTTTAACATCGGAAACCGCGTTGTAGCCTGTGTATCCGTCTGTCAACAGGGTCCCATTGAACCCTTTAAGAAAATTGGCCGCGTAAGCCCCGGAGCGCCCCGGTTGATATTCAAAGAGTATGACAGGTGGGGAATGCCCCTTGTTGATCGTCCTGTAAACCCACATTTTGGACTTCGCAGACGGTTCCTTGTCCTTTTCCTTCAATACCTGGACGTCGGTTTCATCTGCGGCAATTATCGTGGCTTTAAGAAGCTCGTCCTTCATCATATCGTACACAGGCTGCAGATGTTCCCTCGATGCTTTCAGTACCCAATTCCCCAAAGTAGCCCTGCCGATATTGACGCCGTTATAGCTCCAGTCAGTCTCCTGACGCGCCAGCGGCATGGAATTGACGTATTTCTGATATATCACATTAGCTACCGCTGACGGCGATGCCAAACTGTGCCTGATGACAGGCTCGGGGGCTTCAGATTTGATTATACGGGCTTGATTTTCTTCTTTGTGGCATTCATCGCAAACGTAATTGGCCCTTGAGTATCTGTTGATGTACATCTTCGCCGGTACGATCTCTATTTCATCCCGCACATGCTCCTTACCGAGATATCGGATATTACTGCCGCAAGCACCGCACACGCGGCCTTCCTCTTTAATATCGCACAGAACTTCAAATACAGGCAGCGACGCGAGTAATTCTTCACGGCTGCGTTTCTTTTTACGTGTATGGCCGGGGACCTCGATTTCCGTTATTTCTTCTTTGCCTGCCTGAGCGGCAAAAGCCTCGGCTTCGTTTATGAGATGCGATAAGAATGACAACTGGTCTGCATCTTCTATAAATCGGGTTTTTTCGCTGGAGCGGCCGAATAACATACGGCGGAGTTTCTCAAAATTCTCACTTAAGAAAGTGTACTCTTTTTTGAGTTTTTCAATTTCCGATTGCTTCTTTTTGATCTCGGATTCAAGACTCAGAGTGTATTCAATTAAGGCCTCATTACTGAGGTTTGAAAGCTGTTTTTCCATACTTAATAGTACCATAAATATAAGAAAAAGTCCAGTGTTTTCAACGAATTTATCGCATTTCAACTGAACTTTTTTCGTGTTTTCCCGCGCTATTTTTGTGTGGGTTTTTTAGTAGAAATCTCTCGCCGTTACCTCCGAAAACCCCTTCGGCGGGTCGATGGAAAAACCGTCAAGCAACAGCGCTAATTGCCTGCTTGTTATCCCGCGGGCCTGGGTTTCATCGGCAGGCCACAAGTATCTCGCGCCGGAACCGTCAAGGCGCTTGTATAGCATGATGAATCCGTTTTTATCCCAGATGATCCCTTTGAGCCTGTTTCTTGCGCGGTTGCAAAATAGAAACAAGCTGTTACTGAATGGGTCAAGGTTGAAAGACTGCTTGATCAGAATCGTTAGGCCGTCTACATTTTTCCTAAGGTCTGTCGGCCCGCACGCCACATAAATGGAGTCAAAGCTCTCCGGCCCCCTCAGCATCGTGCTTCAACCATACTCATTATTTGCCCAAGCAGCACGGGGTCAAAGCTTTGGCTTAATTCGATATTCCATGTTCCGCAGTTTAATTTGATCGGCGGCGGTGCGAAAGACGCAGGCGGCGATCCTAACGGCGTTGTTATTGGCTGATTCATTTCGACTTTGCCCCACACACTTAATTCCTGCCGCGCATTTTCCGGGTTCAGCTGTTCTTCGCGCAGACGCCTGATCCAATTTCTGCATGATGTATATGGGACGCCGTTTGATTTGCACCATCCGTATGTTGTCATTTCGCTTGCCTCACATGCCTTTGCCAGCTCCATCCAATTTTCGGGTTTCTTCCTCTTCATAAAAAATACCTCCGCATGTTTTGGAGATATTTTTTCATGTTCTCACTATTTATGCAATGCGCCCCCGCGTTAAGCGTTTACGAAGAATTGATCCAACACGACCTATGAAACAGTGTTTAAAACTTGAAATTGGGGTACCGTATATCAATTTTAAAGATATCGGAGATTATATTATTCTGATATGCTATTTCTTAAAAAAATTACAAGTATCCAAAACAGAAATCAAAGCATTTATTAGGGAATTTGAAAAAATAACTACTGATTACCAGAATTATATTGATAGCAGAGTTGCGTCAAAGGTCATCCATCCGGATTTATTATCTCGCATGAATATTCTAAAAAACTATATTTAGCGATTTAGCACTTGCACGTCTTTACCCTTTACTGTATAATATAATTGTAATTG
>WRBZ01000262.1 GCA_009784305.1 Synergistaceae bacterium | reverse complement strand
GACGGAGTTATTGCGGATTATTCAATGACCGAAGCAATGCTGCACTATTTTATGAGACGGATAATAAAGGGATGGAGAAGATTTTTTAAAAACCGCGTGATGATCTGCGTCCCTTCAGGCGCAACGGATGTTGAGCGTCGAGCAGTCCTTGAGGCTGCGGTCGAAGTAGGCGCAAAAGAGGCTTATCTCATAGAGGAACCAATGGCAGCGGCAATAGGAGCTGGATTGGATGTCGGAGAGCCAAAGGGAAAAATGGTAGTGGACGTAGGGGGAGGAACGACGGATATCGCCGTCATATCGATGGGCGGCGTTGTTGTTTCCAAGTCGCTGCGCGTGGGCGGTGATAAATTCGATGAGAACATAATGCGTTACATGCGCCGGGAGTATAATCTTGCCATAGGCGACCAGACTGCGGAGAATCTCAAAATACAAATAGGCACTTGTCTGCCTTTGGCGGAACAGGAGAGCAGCATGATAATAAAAGGGCGCGACCTCGTACAGGGGCTTCCGCGTCAGGTTGAAGTCACAAGCAGCGCAATAAACAAGGCTATATCGGAGCTTGTTCAATCGTTGGTTGATGGGGTTCGCAATGTGTTGGAGATGACTCCGCCGGAACTTTCCGCCGATATTATTGACGGGGGTATAGTCCTTACGGGTGGCGGCGCGTTGTTGAACGGATTGGACAAACTTATAACAAATCAGACCGGCATATTTTGTTTCGTGGCTGAAAAACCTATGGAATGTGTGGCTCTTGGAACAGGAGAAACGCTTGCGTGCATTGATGAGCTAATGGCTTCCGGCCGTAATGGAATATTGGTAAACAGCAATAAAAGAAGAAAAAGCAGATTTTAATTAATAAAGAATTTCAAGCTAACGTTCCCTTTGATTCCTGCCGATACTTAAATCGGCAGGAGTTTTTTTGAAAGGGAGCGTTTTTCATGCAAAGAGGTCTATATTCAGCTTGCTCGGCTATGCTTGTTCAAGCAACTTATTTGGATGTTGTGGCTAACAATCTGGCAAACGTCAACACGGTAGGCTTTCGCAAGAGGATTCCTGTAAGCCAGTCTTTTCCCGATCTGCTTATGGACAGAATAGAGAAGGTATCTGAGGACGGGGAAACAAAAATGATGACCGTTCAGCCGTTTCAGATGAACTTCAAGGGAAAAGCTCCGATAGGGACATTGAGCTTCGCTAACATAATGACACAAACTTATATGCCGTCTTTTCACGGAGCATTGAACGTTACGGACAACCGCCTTGACGTAGCTTTGCGCGGAGAGGGTTTCTTCACCCTTCAAAATGCCGATGGGGAAACATTCTATTCGAGGCAGGGAAGTTTTCAGGTCGATGGAACGGGAAATATTGTAACAGGAGACGGAATGAGGCTTATGGCTGGAGGAGCTCCTGCAAACATAGGGGAAAGCACAAACTTTTTATTCAACAGCGAGGGTTACATAGTCGCTGACGGAGAGGCTGTCGCACAGCTTGACATTATTACTTTCGAGGAGCCTACATATTTACGTCAGGTTGGATCGTCAGCACTTTTAGCTGCAACACCCCAGTCAGGCAATCCGGTCGCAGTAGCGAATCCGCTTGTCGTACCGGGGGCTCTGGAAAAATCAAATGTCAATGTAGTTGAGGAAATGGCGCGCATGGTTGAAATACAAAGGGCATATGAAGCGGCATCCAAAGCTTTGATGGCAAATGACGAAACTGCGGGAAAAATGATTTCTTCATACAGCAAATAAAATAATTGAAACAGACTTAAATGTAAGGGGTGGTAATTCATGCTTCGCTCTCTTTGGTCGAGCGCTTCGGGAATGATAGCTCAGCAAACGCATCTTGATGTGGTTGCTCACAACTTGGCAAACGTTAATACAACTGGATATAAGCGTCAGAGGGCAGACTTTCAGGATCTGCTTTATCAGATCAATCGTGAGGTCGGTACTCCTGTTGACCCTAATTCACAGGTTCCCACGGGCGTTCAGGTTGGTTTGGGAGCTCGTGTGGTCGGAACTTCGCGTATTATGACCATAGGCAACCTTCAAGTCACGGATAATCCTCTGGATATAGCTATTGCAGGAAATTACGGCTATTTTCAGGTCACGAGGCAGAACGGAGACGTGGTTTATACCCGGGCTGGAGCGTGGCAGGTGGACGCTGACGGCCAGGTTGTGAATCAGGATGGGCTTCTTATGGAACCTGCTATCGTAGTTCCTGAAAATGCAGTTGAAATAATTATTCAACCGGACGGAAGGTTTCTTGCCCGCCTCAGCGGAGAAGTGGAACCCCAGGAATTAGGGCAGATAGAGCTTGCGCGTTTCGTGAACCCAGCAGGGCTTCGCGCTCTTGGAGACGCTCTTTTTGAAGAGACTCCCGCGAGTGGCGCTCCTATAGTTGCGAACCCCGGACAGGACGGAATGTCCGAGGTGCGTCAGAGAATACTCGAAATGTCCAATGTGCAAATAGTTGAGGAAATGGTCGATATGATAATAGCTCAAAGGGCTTATGAGGCGAATTCAAAGACGCTGCAGACAGCGGACAATCTTTTGCAGACGGCAGTAGGACTTAAGCGGTAAATTTATGAAT
>WRBZ01000261.1 GCA_009784305.1 Synergistaceae bacterium | reverse complement strand
CGGTACTTCAGGAAATAACTTTAGTCTTTTTTTTATTTTTTTTAACGCAAAGCAGTTTCGAACTATTATCCGAAACGCGAAGTGCTGATGCTATAAGCCACCTTGCTCTTTTTGCATCAACGCGTCCTTGCGTCTCACAAATATATTATCGGTGCTTCAGGAAATAACTTTAGTCTTTTTTTTATTTTTTTCGCTTATTTTTAGCTGGCGCTGTTTTTCGCCTGATTTCCTGTTAGATCGCGCCCATGCGGGGCGCACGAAAATCACAGCCCGAACCTTATGATCCGGGCTGTGTCGCACGCACTTAAAACTTGTTTTTCGCTGCCAACGTGGCAGTGCTGCGGTGATTAATTCCGACTCTCCCCGCCAGCGTCGGCCGGCGGTAACTAGCCTAAGAGCTGTAAAACGCTGTTTGGCAAGGCATTGGCCTGCGCGAGCATCGCGGTGGACGCCTGGAAGAGAATGCTGTTCTTTGTGAACTCGGTCATCATCTTCGCCATGTCTGCGTCTCTTATGCGGCTTTCGGCTGCCGCCAGGTTCTCGGCTGAGTTGTCCAGATTATGGATTTTGAACTCAAGGCGGTTCTGAATTGCGCCGAGTGTCGCGCGGTTGGTTGAAAGGTCATTGATCGCCGTGGTGAGGGCGCTGATCGCATCTGCCGCTCCGACTTCCGTGGCTACGGTTCCGCCTGGAGATATAAGACCGGAAATGCTGAATGTGGTCGTATCGAGGGCGTTTGCGCCGGATTGGATCGTGAAGTCCGCGCCAAACACGGTCATATCATTGAACTTTACGGTACTTGCGATTTGCGAGATTTCCAGATCCAACTGCGAGTATTCCAGGTTCAACGCGTTGCGGTCAACGTTTGTGTCGCCGTCGTTTGTGCCGTTGCGGGATTGAACTGCCAGTTCACGCATTCTCTGCATGATGTTGTGTGCTGTCTGCATCGCGCCTTCCGCTGTTTGCACGAGGGAGATGCCGTCCTGCGAGTTTTTCGACGCCATGTTGAGGCCGCGGATCTGTGTACGCATTTTCTCTGAGATCGCCAGTCCTGCCGCATCGTCTGCTGCGCGGTTTACCCTGAAGCCTGAACTGAGTTTCTCGACATTTTTGCCGATCGCGAGATTGTTGATCCCATACTGCCTGTGGCTGTTAAGAGCCGCTATGTTGTTGTTAATACGCATTTTTTTGCTTCCTTTCTTTTGTCCGGGAGTGTCCTTACTCCTCGGTGTTTATGTTAAATTTTTTATTTCATAAATCCAGTCCGGGGCGTGCGTTCCCTTTGTGGATCGATGACAAATTTTCCCTTCTGAATAGTTTTATCGCAACAAAAGCCTTGAACTTTAGGTTTTTTTCGGTTTTCCTCGTTATATTGATAATTTACTTTTTTCGTGGTAAAGTAAGAAAGCGGAGCCAATTCCGGCAGCATGGCAGGTACTGTTGACTTATGGGAAGGATATGGCAAATGGACACTGATGATGATATTCCATACAGTGAAGATTTTTATAGTGATTATGCGAAAATCGTAAGTTCACTGGACACTGTGGTTTCGTTGATAATGCGCATAGCGAACCCTGCAAGTGTAGTGGATTTCGGTTGTGCTGTCGGCGGCGCGCTTTCCTGCTTCAAGGAAAAAGGGGTCAGTGAGATCCTGGGCGTTGACGGCTTCTGGGTGAAAGAGGAGCAGTTGCTGATTGCAAAGGATGAGTTTATACGGCATGACTTCAATAAGGGCTTTCTCTCACTGCCAAAGAAATACGACCTTGCTATATCTACCGAAGTGGCGGAACATGTCGAAGACGCTAATGCCGACGCTTTTATTGAAACACTCATTAACGCGTCCGATATTATAGTGTTTTCCGCTGCGGTTCCCGGACAGGGAGGCACAAACCATGTTAACGAACAGTGGCCGCAGTATTGGATCGATAAGTTCAGTAAACATGATTTTGTTGTTATTGATTGTATACGGGAATACTTATGGAATAACGATGACGTGCCCTTTTTGTACAGGCAAAATCTCTTGCTTTTCTGTAAAAACGACAAGACTTCTTTACTGAGCCTGCCTGAAATTACTTCCAAAAGATATGATATTATTCATCCGGTGCATTACGAACGCAAGCTTTTTCAATTGTTTAACTTATTTAGCCATCTGTATGAACAAGGTCAAAATGACGCGATTTTACAGTTGTCTATTCTAAAAGATTTTGATTATTCGGCGAAATTCTATCTGGGTCTTGTCTACAACCATAATAATGAGTACGAGAAGTGTATTGAATGCCTTGAAGGTTTCGCGGAACTCTCCGGAGCGTCCAGTTTTGGTATGTTACATATAGCGTATTTCGCCCTGGGCGTCGCTTATTACCAAACTCACAACCCGGTGAAAGCGAAACACTATATTGAAAAATGCCTTCAAAATGATAATGAATACAACGAGTCGGCTAAAAAACTGCTCGCGATAATAACGGCGGACGAAAAGTTGAGAGACTAAGGATCGAGCAGCGATAAGGAGAATATTTATGCGCGAACTGGAAAAAGTATATGACCCCAAACAGGTGGAAGATAAGATCTACAGGATGTGGGAGGACGGCGG
>WRBZ01000260.1 GCA_009784305.1 Synergistaceae bacterium | reverse complement strand
ATAATATAATAATATAATATTGAAACTTTAAACTAAATTGAGCTTTAATGCAAGTACCCAAAAATAGAGAGGGGTAAGGCGAGTATGACTATCAAATGGAAGGATAATCTCACCGACCAGCTTTGCGAAGCTTTTTTGTTGATGAAGGACAAAGATGAAATGTATGCGTTCTTGGAAGATGTTGCAACCATTGGAGAAATCAAAGCCTTATCTCAAAGGCTTGAAGTAGCCAGGTTGTTAAGCAAAGGATTAACATATCCACAGATAGCTCAAAAAACAGGAGCAAGCACCGCAACCATAAGCAGAGTAAAAAAATGCCTCGAACACGGGACTAATGGATACAATATAGCTATTGAACGTTTTGAGATAAAAGAATAGTTGACATGATTGAGCGTTATGTTTAAAATGTAATGATAAATACGCATGAACTGGGTAATTAATCCAAATTATTCCATTGGTTTGTAATGGAATATGGAGCCTTTGGTCAGCGGAACAAGGAGGAAAATTTATGTACGCGGTTGTGGAAACAGGAGGCAAGCAGTATCGCGTCCAAAAGGACGATGTGCTGAAGGTTGAGCTTCTCAAAGGGGAAGTTGGCGGCGAAGTAATATTTGATAAGGTATTGATGAAAGGAAAGGACGACTCTGTTGAAATAGGCAAACCCTACCTTGACGGGGCTTCTGTAAAAGCAGAAATACTTAATTTTGGGCGGAACGACAAAATATTTGTTTTTAAGTATAAGAGCAAAAAAAATATTCGAAAAATGCGGGGGCACAGGCAGGACTACGTGGAGATCCGTATAACAGAGGTAATGTAGCTGACTGTAGTAACTGTAAGCCGTTACTGCGGGGAGATAGTGAATATAGAATCAAAAGGACACTGCGGATATGCGCAGCATGGCAAAGACATAGTGTGTGCTGCAGTTTCAGCTTTAATGCAGGCACTATTGGTTGGAATACAGGAGATAAGCGGTAAGCATTTGGAATGTAACTTGATTGAAAAAGAAAGCTTTTTTAAACTTTGCTGGAGCATTGATATAGTTCCGGAAATAAAGCTGCTTTCGGAAACTATAGCTCTGAGTTTAAAGAGAATTGCAGACGCTTACCCGGAGAATTTAAAATTTTTGGAGGTGCAGGTATCATATGAGAGAGTTCAATCTTCAGATTTTCGCCCATAAAAAAGGTCAGGGAAGTTCAACAAACGGTCGTGACAGCCAGCCTAAATATCGCGGGATAAAAGTCTACGCGGGGCAAAATGTGAGCGCGGGCAGTATTTTAGTCCGCCAGTGCGGAACCCGGGTTCATCCGGGCAAGCATGTAGGCCTTGGAAGGGATTTCACTTTATTCGCTTTAATTGACGGAAAGGTGAATTATCATACTAAGGGCAGCAGAAAAATTGCATCAGTGGAGCCAACTGATTAAGTGTTAAAAAGGCTCCATAAATGGGGTCTTTTATTTTATTCAAATGAAATTTGTGGACTTGGTACAGATACATGTAGCGGCTGGGAGTGGCGGAGACGGATGTTTGAGTTTTCGCCGTGAAAAATATATACCTAAAGGCGGACCGGACGGGGCTGATGGTGGAAAAGGCGGAGATGTTATTCTGGAAGCAGTCCCGGGTATTTTAACATTAGCTGATTTCCAATATAAGAGAAGGTTTCAGGCTGTAAGGGGAGAAGCTGGAAAAGGCTCAATGAAGACAGGAGCCGACGGAGATAATATAATGATTTACGTCCCATGCGGGACCATTATTTCAGACGCTCAATCAGGAGAATTTATAGCTGACCTTGTTAACGCGGGAGACAATGTTACCGTTGTGCGAGGCGGAAGAGGAGGAAAAGGAAACGCGCATTTCGCATCTTCAACGCGCAGGGCGCCTCGTTTTGCTCAAAAGGGGGATATTGGAGAGGAAAGGGACTTAAAGCTTGAGCTAAAATTAATTGCCGACGTTGGGCTGGTGGGCTTACCGAACGCGGGAAAGTCCAGTATATTAGCAGCGATTTCCAACTCCAATCCGAAGATAGCGTGTTACCCATTCACTACACTGTCGCCCAATTTGGGGGCTTTAAATGTTGATGATCAGCAGGTTATATTGGCGGATGTTCCTGGTCTTGTTGAGGGAGCTCATGAGAATAAAGGTTTAGGGCATCATTTCCTGAGGCATGTTGAAAGAACCCGTGTTCTCGTACATGTTATAGATGCGGCGGATGAAACTATTGATCCAATGGCACAATGGAGTATCCTTCGGGAAGAATTTGCAGCGTACAGCAAAGAACTTCTGTTGCGCCCGTGCGTTGTTGCTGTCAATAAGTCAGATATGTTGATACCTGAAACATTGGGTAGGGCAAAGGAATTTTGTTATGAAATCTCCAAAAATGGAATAGAGTGTCTGATTACAAGCGCACTAACAGGAGAGGGAATTGAAAACCTCATTCAGACTATTGCGGAATTGGCACGGATCCATCCTCGCCAATCCCATGTCTATAGAGAAGAAGAGAATATAGTAAATAGTATTCCTATAATAAAAAAGCGCGCTTCTGAAGTTGCTCCTATAGAAATAGTGAAGCTCAGCCGTGACAGCGGAAAGTGGCGT
>WRBZ01000259.1 GCA_009784305.1 Synergistaceae bacterium | reverse complement strand
ATCCCATACAAGCTCTCCCGACTTGGCATAAACTGTCGCGTTTTTTTGCCATTGGAAAGTAAATTTTCCCGATCGCTTTATGATGTCCGATAGAATTTCCGTCCTCCGCCTGCTCAGGCTTCTCAGGTCAAGCGCTCTGCCGGTTTCGCGTATGAGAATTTTTATATCTTCGGAGCCAAGCCGGCGAATTTCTTTAATGTTAAAAAATTTCTCGCCCCCCGTTTTTTCATGGCAAAGCGAATCGAATAAAGCCCTTCCGATTTGTTCCTCTTTTTCCCTCCAAAGGCTCATTTCCTCCGAAAGGGACGCAAGATGTTCAACTGCCTTAGGGTTTATATTATCCTCTATTTGTGGAATAATTATGTTCCTGAGTTTATTGCGCAGGTAACAATTCTCATCGTTAGTGGCATCCTCACGCCAATTTATCCCGTTTTCCCTGAGGATAGAGCGCAGAGAGTCCCTCGAATATCCAAGAAGCGGGCGAAAAAACACTCCGCGCCGTTTAGGAATCCCAACCATCCCGCGTACGCCCGTCCCGCGAAAAATATTCAGCAATACAGTCTCTGCCGTGTCATTGCGATTGTGTCCCAGAGCTACTCCGCAAGCGGAATATTTTTCACAGATATCTTCGAGAAAACGATATCTGAGCCGGCGTGCCGCCATTTCAACAGATTCGCCTTTTTCAGCTTGCGCCGGGACGTCGATATGACCGACGACACACTCAATACCCCAATCTGCCGCTAATTCAACGACAAATTCGGCGTCCTTGCGCGAAGGCTCTCCTCGTAATCCATGCTCAACATGCGCCGCTATTATCTCCCCACTCCAAAATGACCGGCAAAACCATAACAGCGCAACAGAATCAGCTCCGCCGGACACCGCGACAATGATTCGCCCGTTGCCGGGCAGAGAGAAATGCTCAATTTCCCTCAGAAATTTTTCCCTTTCAAACCGGTTAACCCGGTTATCTTCGCATAACATTGAACACTGTTACTTCAGGAGGCGTTAAAAACCGGATGGGGGGTCCCCAGACTCCCACTCCGTTGCTGATGTACAAAAAGCTGTCTCCAAAAACAGATAACCCTTGTTCGATTCCATAAATAGAACGCACCACGTATTTGATAGGCCAAACCTGCCCGCCATGCGTATGCCCTGAAAGTTTCAGATCGAATAAACCTCTGATATTCTCACGGGCATTAGGCTGATGCCTCAAAAATAAAATGAATTTATCGCGCAAATCTTCTGGGATAGAGGAAAGAAGTTTTAAACTGTCATTTTGCTCAACGTCGGTCACATGGCCGGGGTCGTCTGCTCCAGCTATGATCATTTGACCGATATCCCGCCAGTCCGAACGCAAGACCGTATAACCCGCCCTTTCCATGAATTCAATCGATTGCGTAAGACCCACATAGTATTCGTGATTCCCGATAACCGCAAATTTACCGAGGGGAGCTTCCACATCCCCGAGTATCTTAAAGTAATACTCATCCCCGCGCATATCCATATCCACGATATCCCCCGTCATGACGACCAAATCCGGATTTACCGCCTTCGTTATCTCCATTGCCCTGTATATATGGTTGGGGTTGGAATTTTTCCCTATGTGCAGGTCGGTTATCTGAACGATTCTTATAGCGTCAACGCCCGCCGGCAGTTTGGATGTCGGTATACTGATTTCCACAGTCCTGATATTTCCCGCCTCGTAATACCCATAACACAGCATGGCAATTGTAAGGCCGAATACAATCAATAACTCGCGTTTTGCATTGAATTTCATTTTTAAAAAAAGCCAAAGTGGGAATTTGATCAGGTCGGCTAACAAAAAAAGCGTGAACGAAAAACCTACGAACGGAAAATACAAATATGCGAACACGGAAAGAACCGGCGGAACCGGAGCCCCTGTTATTCCAAAGGTTCTAACAATAATCAGCCTTCCGAAAACAGTTACGACTGAGATAACAGTCCAGATAACTGCGAGTTTTGCTCCGGAGCCTTTCCACGTTTTACAGCATACATAGGCAGCCATGACAAGTATGCCAAACGTCATCAATGAAAACAACCTCAGCGGAAAATTAACAAGAAATATGACGAACAGCGCCAGCCAGATAATTACGAGTTTTGCTCCAAAGCCCTTCCACATTTTATAACCTACGTAGGATACCATGCCAAAAATACAAAGCAGTATCAATAAAGCTCCAAGCGGAATATTAATCAGTAATCAACCTTTCTGTTATAAATGTTGGGAGTGGAGATTGCCGCCCCAACATTCTCAACTTTCTTTATTCTTATAGGCTTTGAAAATATCCAGGAAAGATTCCACTATCAACGATGCACCGCCGACAAGAGCCCCGTCGACATCCGGCATTGAAAGTGTATCCTTTGCATTGTCAGGTTTTACGCTGCCTCCGTAAAGGATGACTATATGCTCATTGCTGCCTGAAAGTTTGGAAATAAGATCTCTGCTGTATTTACATGCGTCCTGGGCTTCCTGAGAGGTGGCGTTTTTCCCTGTTCCGATTGCCCATACGGGTTCGTAAGCAAATATAATCTTTTCTACTTCATCTTTTGATAACTTTCCTATTCCCTCGGTCAACTGCTTCT
>WRBZ01000258.1 GCA_009784305.1 Synergistaceae bacterium | reverse complement strand
TTCGACCGCGTGCCTCCTCAGCCGCCTGTGACGGACATGAAGAACGCTGTCATAGCTCTTGTCACTTCGGGCGGGATATGTCCGCAGGGCAACCCGGACCATATTGAAGCATCGAGCGCAAGCAAATATGGCGAGTACGACATTACCGGAATCGATGACCTTGTGAAGGGGAAATTCTGCACAGCTCACGGCGGATACGATGCTACGTATGCGGATAACGATGCAGATTGTGTTCTTCCTGTTGACGTTCTTCGCGTCATGGAGAAGGAAGGCGTGTTCAAAAAGCTTCATAACAAGTTCTATTCGACGGTCGGAAACGGTACTGCCGTTGCAAGCGCAAAGCGTTTCGCTTCCGAGATCATAGACAAACTTGTCAATGACGGAGTGACTGCGGTTATTTTAACCTCGACCTGAGGAACCTGTACTCGTTGCGGCGCAACGATGGTCAAGGAAATTGAACGCAAGCTTCCGGTAGTCCATGTCTGCACGATAGTTCCCATATCCCTAACTGTCGGGGCAAACAGGATAGTTCCGGCAATAGCTATCCCTCACCCGCTCGGAGATCCGACAAAGAGCGCGGAAGAGCAGAAAGAGATTCGCCGCCGCCTTGTTGAAAAAGCCCTAAGGGCTCTTCAAACAGAGATTCACGAACAAACAGTGTTCACAGATTGAAAAAGCTGGAAACATAAAAATGGGCGCATATAATAGCGCCCTTTTTCATTTAAGATTATGGAAGGGTGAAAAAATATGTTATACGCAAATAAAGTAAGGGCAAAACTATCGTGGATTTTTCTGTCAGCGCTTGTTTGTGCCGCTTTTATTGCCTGTCCTGTAGCATTTGCTGCGGAACCGTCCCTAATGGAGATGTACAAAATTATCAAAGCAAAAGAATTTGTTGACCTGACACATTCTTTTGATACGGAAATTCCGCATTGGCCAGGGTTCCCTAAAGAAAAACGCGAAACGATATATTGGTATGACAGCGGGGTTGGAAGTATGGGCAGCGGATTCTTCGCTCAGGTTTTCTCGCACGTAGGACAATGGGGGACTCACTGCGATGCGCCCGCGCATTTCGTAAAGGGCTTGAGGACGATTGATCAAATAGATGTTAAGGAAATGTTTCTTCCGCTTGTCGTGATAGATGTCAGCAAAAAGGCTGCTGCAAATCCTGACTATGCTTTGACTCTTCAGGATGTGAAAGACTGGGAGAGCAAACATGGACTCATTCCGGAAGGGTCATTTGTCGCCATGCGTACCGACTGGTCCAAGCGCTGGCCTGATCCTGCAGCCATGCGAAACGCCGATGATAATGGAACGGCACACTATCCCGGATGGGGGATGGAAGCGCTCAAATACATTTTTGAAGAGCGCAAAATCACAGCTTGCGGCCATGAACCGACGGATACCGATCCGGGCATCTCCACCAGCAAAGGGGACTATTCATGCGAATACTATATCCTTGCGCAGGATAAATACCAGATAGAGCTTCTCGCTAATCTGGACAAGGTGCCTGAAAACGGAGCCATTATCGTGGCGACTTTCCCTAAACCGGCTTTCGGTTCTGGATTCCCGGCGCGCGTTTTCGCAATACTGCCTTAATACCAATTCACACATGAAACAGAAGCTTCGCTTTGCGAACGTAGGCCTATCTACGCCTTCGGCCGCTCTCGGTCTTCCTGACCTCCTCGGCGGCGTGCAAAATCGTCTTTGCCTACGTTCGATTTCAAATTGGTATTTAATAAGGAACCTAAATAATCGTTTAGATCGAACATGAAAAAACTGATTCTGGTTATTATAATAATCGTTGCATTTTTATTGGCATTGTCTTTCTGGAGAAAATCTGACAAGCCTGATCTTAATAATCCGGTTATGCTGACCATGTGGCATGTCTTTGTTGAGGACATGCGGATAACGTTTGACGAACTTGTCAATGAATTCAACAAAACTGCCGGAGCTGAGAACGGTATCGTAGTCAAAGCGACCTCCGTTACCGATGCCGGAGTTATTAACAAGAATTTGCTTGCGGCCGCCAACAACGACCCCGGCGCTCCAAGATTGCCGGACATGGCAGTTGTGAACCCGAGAGCGGCAGTTACACTGGTTGAAAAAGGCGTGCTTGTGGATTTGGAACAATACTTCTCAAAGAGTGAACTCAATACCTTTGTCCCTCAATTTATAGAAGAAGGCCGACTTGGCGCCGAACAGCTTTATATTATGCCCATCGCCAAATCCGCTGAAGTTCTCTATGTCAACCGTACTTTCTTCGATCGTTTTTCAGCGGAGACCGGCATTGGAATCGAAAAACTTTCCACATTCGAGGGCATTGCGGAAGCAGCGGTGAAATATTATGAATGGACGGACGCTATGACGCCTGACGTTCCGAACGATGGTAAAACATTCTTCTACCCCGAGGGATTGTTCAACCAGGCTATGATTGGTTTTCAGCAGTTGGGAGGAGACATTGTAAAGGATAAGAAGCTCAATCTGCAGGATGCGATTTTCAAAAGGATATGGGACTGCTACTATCCCCCTGCTGTCCAAGGCGGCGTGGCTATCTATAGCGGATACAGCAATTACCTTGCCGTGACCGGTGATGTCATCTG
>WRBZ01000257.1 GCA_009784305.1 Synergistaceae bacterium | reverse complement strand
TGTTTAAATAATCTCATCGTATAAGTCTTTCCATTCAGGATTTATACTTTCAATTAAGTCCAATTTCTTTTTTCGAGTACCGCTTTTTATTTGTTTTTCACGTTCTATCGCTGAAATTATGGAGTCACATTCTTCGTAATAGCCTAATTTGTCTACTCCATATCGGTTTGTAAATCCTTCAACTGCTTTTGTTTTATGCTCATATACACGTTTTATCAAGTTGGACGTTACACCGATATAAAGTGTGCCGTTTCGTTTGTTGAATAAAATGTATACATAGCCTTTTTTTTCATCGTTCATTATTGTTCCTCTTTCCTTGTCTATGCGGCTGCATATCTCGTCTTCGCGAGCCGCGGTTTCATGCGGCGTGGCGATCCAGAAGGCTTTTGCTTTTTATTATAAGAAAAACAAGTACAAAAATAAAAAAATCTGGATCGCCACGTCGCGAAAAGACGCTCCTGGTGAAGAAACTAAACGACCTCGCGCAGCTCGCAAAAGCCTCGCTGGCTCCCTGCTTATCGCGAAGACGAAAGACTGGAAGTTTCGCGAAGCAACGCGAAGCGACCCGACACAGCTTGTTCCTCGCTGGTCGTCTGCTTATCGCGAAGACTTGATATACATCGCCCAGGTTTATTTTGCATGGCGCACGCAGTACATGGTTATTATTGTGGATTTCTTACCATGGACTCAAGGTAGTCCGACCAATGCTGCATCATTCTGCGCCTTTCAGGAAGGAGTTCAGCGTGGCAATAAGCGGCGCGGGAAGCATTTTTTTCCGCATGCGCCAGTTGCCGTTCTATTACCTCCGGACTCCAGCCCTGTTCACTGAGGGATGTGCTTGCCATTCCACGAAATCCGTGAGCGCTCATCTCATCGGATGAATATCCCATTTTTCGAAGCGCGAGGCTAATAGCATTTTCTGAAATAGGTTTATTGCCATCTTTAGCTCTTGAACCGGGGAATATGTATTTCCTATTGCCGCTTATCGATTTTATATTGTAAAGTAATTGCATTGTCTGATTTGATAGGGGAACAATATGAGTTCTGCGCATTTTCATTTTATCCGCCGGAATTTTCCATTCCCGTTTTTCATAATCGATCTCGCCCCATTCAGCTTTACGGATTTCACCCGGTCTGCAGAAAGTGAACGCGGAAAATTTTAACGCCGCTTTGACTATCTCTTTTCCATCATATGAATAAATCTTTTTCATCAATTCCGCTATCCCTTTATTCTGGGTTATGCAGGCATGATGCCGAATTCTTCTTGCCTGCAGAGCATTCGAGAGCGCGAAGGTCGGGTCGGACGAGCCGTATCCGGCAGCTATGGCATATCGGAATATCTGTCCTATCAACTGTTTTACCCTATGCGCGGTATCTATGATTCCCCTTGATTCTATTTTTCGGCATAGATCAAGTATTGTCCTTGAATTTATCTCACATATTCCAATATTTCCAAGCGCAGGCAATATGTAACTATTTATCCTCATTATGGTCTTGTTTACATAATCGGGCGACAATACGGGCTTTATTCTTTTCTCAAGCCACTCGTTTATAATATGACTAAATAAAGGACTAATGTTGTCACAAGCGTTTTTAGCAAAATTCCCCACCTTTTGCCTATTTTTAATTTCTGCTGCAAGTATTCTTGCTTTTTCAACGGAAATATCGGGGAATTTACCCAATGAAGTCTTGTGCTCTTTCTTGTTCGCGGAGTATCGTACTATCCAATATTTTGCCCCATTAGGCATTACTGAAATATTCAAGCCGTTTCCGTCGCATATGTAATAGGCTTTGTCCTTGATTTGAAGTTTCTTCACAATTGAATATGTAAGTTTTTGCATTTTTTACCACCCTGTCTCTATCCTAATCCATGTCTTTCCTCCATAGTCGATATATGTACGAAATTTGTACGAAAGAATTCGTACATAATTATATCAACTAAGTAAATCGTTGTAGCGCTAAATCATACATCATGCGATTAATGCGGAGGTTAAGGAAGGACCGTTCTTTGGTGTAAGGAAACGAGGGAACTTCACCGATTTAGAACCGACTTTATTTTACCTCCTTCTTGGAAAGATTTTTTTGCAGTTGCCTGCGGAATAGAGCAACAAAAAACAAAAAAAACTTTTAAGGGGGAAATATAACAATGAAGAAATTTGTAGCATTTTTAGCGGTAGTTGCACTCCTTGCAGTAGCAGCTCCTGTATTCGCAGCGACCAACCCGTTCATGGATGTCCCCATGAACAGCTGGGCATATGACGCAGTAGCACAGCTTGCCTCCAAAGGCATTCTTTCCGGATATCCCGACGGGCTTTACAAGGGCAGACAGCCGATGACCCGTTACGAAGCGGCTTCCATGGTTGCCCGCGCTCTTGCCTATGTCGACATGACCAAGGCGAGCAGGCAGGACGTGGATATGCTGAAGAGACTTGTCATCGAGTTCAAAGACGAACTTGACGCCCTTGGCGTGACAGTTGACGGACTCAGCAAGGACATGGCGCTGTTTAAGAGACGCCTTAACGGCTGGCAGATCGGCGGACGCATCCGCTTCGATATGGATCATCGTATGTCCGATGGTCTTAATTCAGTCGGATACCCTGATTCTATGGGCAACGCCGGTATGGGCGA
>WRBZ01000256.1 GCA_009784305.1 Synergistaceae bacterium | reverse complement strand
CTGAAACTGGCTGGAGATTGAACGCGGAGCTCCATAAGTTCTTTCTCGAGTACGGGGATTTTAGGCCCCATGCTTTGTTGTATTCCATCAATCCCTCCATTTTCATTGATGTATATAATAACAAGTATAGGCTGCGTGGAAAGGTCTTTAAAATACTCATCTTTCGGTAGATTCGTATAAGTCATTTCTCGTAACCTAAACTTGTTTATTAGGACTACAGGGGCAGACATTTCAGGTGTAACTGAATAGTATTCTCTACCGTTATAGATTTTGACATTTCCAAACATAAACAAGGGATCAGCTTGAATTGTCGTATCGGATGGAGCTTCAGAAATTAACGTTACATTATTTACCAATAATTCTTCCCATGGATTATATTTTATATCAACGATCTCATCCGGTGTAAAAAATATTTCAACGTTAAAACTAACCGGTGTCGGTATTTCATCAATCAGAACGGGCTCATAACGCCATTGACTGACCGCCTCCATTGCTGCCGCTGCAAATATTGTATTGCCTGTAATAACTGCCGACTCTGTGACCTCTCCTTTTTCATTAATCGTTATATTGAGCCCAACACTGATGGATAAACCCGCCGACTTTGCATTCTCTGGATAGATCGGATCTTCCTTATATATAAGTCGACCCTGCATGAGTGAGCCACTTATAGGGATGACTGCCGCAATGCGTCGGAATGTGTCATCATCGCGCTGTTCAATTGATCTAATTTTTTTTGACTGAAGGTTTACCGGTTGCTGGTTTTCAGAAACTGAAACAGCGCCCTCTTTATCTACTGATATATTTTCTTTGTGATTTACAGATTGAGTGGATCGCGCGACTGGATATTCCTACATATGAGAGCGAAGGAGTCCAACTTGCATGATATAAAACATAGTTAATGAAACCGCTAAAATAACAACTGTTACGATGAGTTTTCTCTGCGGAGAAAGCTTAAAATTCGTAGCCATTATCGATCACCTTCCAAGATTAATATTAAAATTTACCCTGCAATGAAATGAATTTCTGATTATGCAACGATGCTGTGTTGGCTACTAATAACTTCGTTCATTATAACACGTTAATACGCTCGAGGTTAAACCGTTGATACGATGAGCAATATTATTGATCTTGCGTATAGAAACTTATCTGATATAATCAGGTACATCTATGGTAAGCATGAACCAAGAAGGAACCGCCTTGCCGCTGAAACCAGCTGGAGATTGAATGCTAAGATTCATAAGTTCTTTTTCAAATGCAGGATTCCGCGGGCCGGCAGCCTGCCTGATCCCATCAATGCCGCCTCTTTCATTAATGAAAATAAAAGCATGTACCGGCTGCGTGAAAATGTCTTTTAAACTATCGTCATTTGTCCAACCTGCATAGGCCGTTTCCTGTAATTGCTGTTTGTTTATCTTTACTATCGGCACGGACATTTCAGATGTAATTGAGTAGTATTCTCGATTTTCATGATTCATGTGAGTACCCACTGGTATTGGGTCAACCCGTACCGATGTATCAGATTGATTGTCCGTAATAAAATTAACATAATTTCCAGCCAATTGTGTTGGCAGTATAGCTCTCGTACTTACCGTCTCATCTGCTCTAAATGTAATAGTGATGCTGAAACTGACTGCTGTTGGTATTGAATCAATCAGAACTGGTTCATAGCGCCACTGCCTGACCGCTGCCGCAGCGGCATCAGCAAATACCGGATTTCCCCGTACCGCATCTACAACAATAACCGCTCCTTTTTCATTAATAGTTAAATCAAGCCTGACGCTTTCTGATAAACCGGATGATTTCGCTTTTTCAGGATAAATCGGGTCTTCTTTATAGATTAACATAGCTTGCATTAGTGAGCTGTTAATTGAAGGGATTGCTGATGTATTTTCAGATATTTTTGCAGCAGTCTTCTCAACTCTTTACTAACATGCCGCTCTCTATGACCCCGGAGAGTTCGGTCGTCGTTGTGGTCCAGTTCTCCGACGCCAACATCGCCTTCGCCGCTTCCTAACCAGCTCGGCACTCTCAATATCCCCGCAATCCGTTTCACGCGAGGGGTTAATTTCGGGGCTTCCCGATTCACTTGCGCTACGGCCTGTCAGCTTTCTCGCCCCCCTTTGACGGATCAACCAGGTTTCCCCGGCCACAGAAGACTTTTACTTCCAGGCTTCCAACCCCATGAAATATCCGGGTTAATCAGAGGTTCCCTAATCTACCCAGTCTTCTGTGGTAAGTACATCGCCGGGAACAAGGCTTAATGCTTTGTCGTGTGTCACGAGAATCGCCCGGGCTGCCGCCGCGTGGGCCGCAATCATCATGTCGAGAGACCCAAGCGTAATGCCGGAAGCCGCACAAGCTGCTCGAAAAACGCCGTATACCGCAGCGGCATCGCCATCCCAGGGCAATAGTTTGGCTGTTATCGGCATTTTCGACCTCCTGTTGATAGCTATTCACCGTATGTACCAAATAATGGAATGTATCAATGGCAGTAAAATTCCTATATTAATTCCGGTTGTTGTTTTTGCCGCCGATGCGCGTATTCTTATTTGATATGGGAGCACTGATTAAAAAATTCCAAAAATGTCGGGAGTATTAATCAACGCCCCGTCTAAAGAAAAAGGGGACG
>WRBZ01000255.1 GCA_009784305.1 Synergistaceae bacterium | reverse complement strand
GAGGCTGTCGCAAAACGATTTAGCAAAATCGTGAGTGGCAGCCCCTTTTCTCAGTAAAGAATCGAGTGATATACCTCAAAAGATTAGCGTTGAAGATCATTTTGTGGAAAACTTTTCGTTTTAGAGGTCACTAAACAAAGCTCCTCACAATATTTTTTGGAAAATGTTGATAATTAATTCTACGCCGCTTTTGGTATGTGCAAGTATGTTCCACAGCGGACGTTTTGTATTTTTCTATGCAATTTATTAACATTGTAGGCCATGCATAGAATTAGGAACTCGGTTTCAACCTTGACTTGACCACGCAGAAGAAATTGGCGGAAATCCATGTCTTCTTTCAAAACACCAAATGCACCCTCAACTTGTATTGATCGGTTCATCCGCAATAGAACGCCTACCTCAGACGTGATTCGTGCTTCTGCCTCCACTCGTTGGCGCAAAAATGTTTTGGACACGTATAAACGCTTCACCCGTTCCTCAATGGGCTGTTTACCGCTTGACTTTATGCACTTTTCTTTGTGCGGACAACCCTCACAGCTTTCGCATTCATATACAGTTGTCAAAATACGATATCCGGCTTTAGACTTGGTTTTTCTCTCATAAGCGACATTCAGGCGCCGACCGATGTGACATAGATAGCTGTCTGTTTTATCATCGTAGACCATATTTTCACGCCTGCTTATATCATTCTTATATTTCCGCGTCTTGGACTGATCGTAATTCGATGGTTTTATGAAAGCAAGCTGCCCGTTTTCCTCCAAATGAGTATAGTTCTCCTCGCTCTCAAAGCCCGCATCCCCCGTTATTTTCATGTAGCACTGCCCGTACTTTTCCATAAACGGTATCAGCGTCTTGCTGTCGCTGCGCTCTTGCGATATCATTGCGCCAACAATATATTCCGAGTCCACTCCTATAACCGCATTGTACGCCGGTTTTAGCTGACCATTGCGCATGTGGTCTTCTTTCATTCGCATGAAAGTGGCATCCCGATCAGTGGTCGAAAAGCTATTGCGCTCACCAAAGCTGTGGTTGTAATCGTCGTACTTTTTCTGTTTTGTTAGATATGCTTCAACGGCTTCTATCGCTTTTTGCAATTTCGTCTTGCGTTTTCCGCTTCCGTATACGAATTCTATCCCTTGCTGTTTTTGCAATGTTTTTAGTCGCTTCCGCAATTTCTTTAAATCCTTGGCTCGTATTTTCTCGCCTACCCAGAAACGTTGCCCAAACTCTTTTGCCAACTTCGGTAACTCCGATTTCATCTTTTCCTGCATCTTCGCCTCATTTTTATACACACTGCCTTTCCATACGAATGTGTACCGCCCCGCGCTGGCTTCGAGCTTTGTGCCGTCCAAGAAAAGATTCTCGCAGGATATCTCGCCGTTTTCTGTCAACAGCTCAACCACTTGCCTAAACAGATCCTCTATCACTCCACATAAACGCTCACTGCGGAATCGCGCTATCGTGCTGTGATCCGGCGCAGGCTCACGCCCAAGAAGGTACATGAAGTTTACATCCCTCCGACATGATGATTCCAGCTTTCTGCTTGAATATACCCCGCTCATGTTCCCATATACCAATATTTTAAATAGATTCTTCGGTGACGTTTCTGTTCTCCCCATCCGGGAGTACGCCCTGTACAGTTCGCTGTAATCCATCCTTTCCATTATTGCGTCCAGTAAACGAACCGAATCATCACTCGGGATCATCTCTCCTATGTCCATTGGTATTGCCAGTTGATATACGCTCCCGAATGCTGTATAATCTGGCTGTATTATTGTATGTTTCATCATCAACAATTATACAACATTCGACGGCTTCTATACAGAGGCCGCCGTTTGTTTTTACTATGTTTTTTATTGTGTTGTAACGCTTTACGTTAAACGCGACACTCACGGCTTGCTGTTTGGGCGGGGTGCCGGGGCGCGAAGCGGGGCGGCAAAGAGTGGGGCTGCCGCACTTTCTTAGTGCGACAGCCCCTTGAATCTGTACTTATTAGCTTTTATCCCGCAATATCTTTGCGTTGCTTATGCTGATCTTATTTAATGAATTTTCCTTTTTCCCGTCTGTATTTTATATATACTAACACCAGTAAGCCTAATAATATAGTGCTTGTGCCAATTAATATATATATGAATATCATATGGCTCGTGTCTTCTGACGGCGCAAACGGAGCTGCAGCAAGCGGGATTTCCGGCTGTGCGAAGGTCATGGTTAGAACTTCCGGCATCAGCAGTGCCATTGTGAAGTTGGTGTTACCGTTGCCTTCCGTGATCGTTCCCGTTATTGAGTATGTGCCCGCTTTTAAGCTGATATCCCTGCTGCCGTTACCGGAGAATACCTGGTTGAACACCTGCCCGGAGGTGCCGCTCACAACTACTCTGGCGGCTGTTTTGTTCGCCAAAGTCACGGTAAGTGTCATAATGCCGTCAACCTCTGCTACGATAGTGTGTGTCGCGCTTGCGTTCGCTTTACCGTTAACCGTGAAGCTGTGAGGTACACGCGGCATCCTTCTCTCGTTCGGAGCAAGTACACGCACCTCGCGTGTAACACTGGCGGAGAGCCCTTCACTGTTGGTAACGGAGTACGTCACCTGATATGTTCCAGCGCGCGATGTGTTTACATTACTTGT
>WRBZ01000254.1 GCA_009784305.1 Synergistaceae bacterium | reverse complement strand
TTTCTGTTTGAGATAAATTCAATGCCCCTTCCGCAGAGAATTCTTGCTTCTGTTTTACCGTCCCGTTATCTGGTGACGTGTTTACAAACTCTTTTTTTAGCGGGCAATATCTGGGGTGTCCTTTTTCCAAATATGATAAAGCTTACAGCTATAGGGGTATTTTTTATTGCAATTACCCTTATAAAAACTCCTAAAAGATTATGAGGAATTAATAGTGTTTCACCGCATTGCAGCTCTGATAAAAAAAGAATTTTATGCGGTGTTGCGCGATCCTAAAAGCCGCAAGCTGGTTTTTGTCGCGCCTTTCATGATGTTATTGATTTTTAGTTTCGCGATAATTATGGACGTAAAGGACGCTTCCATGGGTGTTCTAAACCTTGACGAAGGCGATATCGGGCAGCAATTTACTTCATTTTTTTCCGGCTCTCCAACTTTCACAAAAGTTTTTCAACTTGAAGGAATAGATGACATAAAGCGTGTTATTGATAATCAGGAAGCTATTATGGTGCTGCATATACCCGAAGATTTTTCAAAGAAATTGATAACCGGTAAACCCGTAACGGTACAGGTTATCCTGGACGGGAGGAAAACGAACGCCGCTAATATCGTCAACGGATACGCCGCTGCCATAGCCGGAAATTTTGGGATGGAATTCATGAAGAGGTCTCCTGCATGGAACACAGCAGAGAGCGAAAACCCGCGCATCAATATATCTCCAAGATTTCTTTTTAATCCAAATCTCGACTATTTATGGTTCACCCTGCCGATATTGCTGGTAATACTTACGCAAATGCTTTCATTGATGGTATCAGGCTTAAGCATCGCGCGGGAAAGGGAGCTGGGAACTTTTGAGCAATTACTGGTCTCCCCTCTTTCATCTACTGAGATAATAATAGGCAAAGCAGTGCCGTCAGTATGTATAGCCTTCGGAGAGGGCGTGGTAATCCATTTGATAGCCATAAACCTTTTCAAAATTCCTTTCAGCGGAAATATATTATTACTCGCTTTAAGCATATTGATCTTCGCAATGTCGATTACGGGTGTGGGGTTGTTCATTTCTTCGTTGAGCAATACACAACAGCAGGCTTTTCTGGGAGCGTTCACGTTTATGGTGCCGTCTGTCCTGCTCTCGGGATTTGCCGCTCCAATCGAGAATATGCCGAGCGGGCTTCAGAACCTGACGTACTTGAACCCCATAAGACATATGATTTCAATATCGTTGGGGCTGTATCTGAAAAATACCCCTATTGAATATATTTACTCAGAATTGTGCTGGTTAAGCGGAATAGCTACCGTAACTCTCACTTTTGCCACACTGCTCTTTAAAAAGAAAACGCAGTAATAGTTATGGGCTACATTTCTTCGGTTTTGGTTTCATCTTGTATATATCTGCCAAATCCGTCTTTAGGCTTTTTTATTATATGCTTTATAAAGCCGGAAACCATCATCTCTAATTCAGAATAAACATTGAACGTTTACATCGTATCATGAAAGGAAATCCGCTTGTGGAATAGTGAAATTTTATATAATGCGCAACGGATATTATTGATGTATCATTGTACGCAACTTTAAAGCTATGCGGGAGGTAAAATGTTTCAATGATTAAAAAGATGATTATCTTTATTTTGTTCATCGCATTGCTTTCAGGAGCGGCATATTTTTATTTCTTAAAGGAAGAGGACAGTGCGCAAAGCAATATCATAAAGTTATACGGGAACGTGGAGATCAGGCAGGTACTCCTTGGTTTCCGTGTGCCGGGGCGTCTTGAGAGCATTTATTTTGAAGAGGGAGAGAATGTCACTGAAGGAGCGTTACTTGGAATCCTTGACCCCGTGCCTTATGAGATCAAAATGGCGGAATCGAAGGCAATGCTCGCGGAAACTCAAGCAAACCTTGAAAAAATGAGACGCGGAAATAGGCTTGAAGAAGTACGCCAAGCGGAAGCAAACAGAGATCAGATAAGAGCATCTCTTGATTTGGCTGAAACCGAGTACAACAGATTATCCAGACTATATACGGAAAGAGCTGTTTCCAAAAACGATTTGGATAAAGCTATGTCAGCCAGGGATAGCCTGAGGGCGCAACTTGCCTCGGCTTCTTCCTCTCTCGCTTTGATACGTGAAGGATTCCGCTCCGAGGATATAAGATCCGCCGAAGCAGCTGTTGAACTCGCCACCGCGCAGCTTAATTACGCGGCTAATTCCCTCCAGGATGCGAAACTACACTCCCCTTCTGACGGAACTATACTCACGAGGATAACGGAACCCGGAGCTATAGTAGCGACAGGACAGCCGGTCTATGCATTGGCTCTTAAGAGTCCTCTTCAAGTCCGGGCGTATATTTCAGAACCGCAGCTTGGGCATGTGCGTTTGGGGATGAAAGGGAATATATTCACAGATTCTTTTGCCGAACCTATAGCTGGCGTGGTCAATTTCATAGCTTCGGAAGCTGAATTCACTCCAAAACAAGTTCAAACGCCGGAACTCAGGACTTCGCTTGTTTACCGCATCCGCCTACTGATTGAAGATAACCCTGGTGAACGCCTGAAAAACGGAATGCCGGTAACAGTAGAAATTGAAAAATGAACGATGTCCTTATTTCCATTGAAGAAATCTCAAAGTCTTTTGTTCACGG
>WRBZ01000253.1 GCA_009784305.1 Synergistaceae bacterium | reverse complement strand
TACAGTGAGAAACACCGCCTCTCAAAATGGGATTTACTCGATAATGACAGCTTTATGGAGCGCATAGGCGCCAAATCGGAAGGGCGCCTGCTCCGGGCGGGGTTCCTCATGTTCGGGGAGAACAAAAACGTTCATTTTTACTTGCGCAGAGTAAGCAACGGAGCCGAAAGCAAATTTGAGGCGAAGAACATTTGGAGTTTTATAGAACTCGTCCTTCCGGTATTCGACCGCTACGATGATCAATGCAGAAAAGCCCTTTCGGAAGCGTTCTTCAACTCGCTGATACATGCGGATCATGGTTTCGGTAATGTGGAAGTTGTGGAGGAAGACAGTAAGATTTCATTTATAAATCCGGGTATTCCAAGATCAAGCGATAGCTTGCCTTTGTGCAGAAATTCAAGGATAATGAGGATACTATTCCTCGTTGGTTACGCGAAAAACGAAGGTTCGGGTCTGGAATCAATAAAGAATTATTCAAGAGATTTAAAGCTTTCAGTTGATTATAAAAAGTGGCATACCGAAATAACGATTCCAATAAAAACAGTCATAACAGCACAAGCGGCAGAGCTGGAAGTAATCGAATCAAGCGTTCCGGATGGGTTCTATCCGGTAGTGGAATTGAAAAGATACACGGTAGCTCCGGAAGAGCCGGAAACTATCGATTCGGAAGAAGCCAGAGAGGGCGGGGATCATGTAATCATTTCAATACCTGAGGATATTTCGGATGAAGAGGAACCAATGATCGAAACACATGACACCCCGGACACTGATATAGATGATTACATACAAATCGAGCTTAATGAGCTTGATAATGTTGAGGAAATTGAAGAAATTGAGGAAATTGAGGAAATTAAGGAAAACATTGATAGTAAGAAGTCCGAGCAGGAAAAAGCCCTTGAACAGGTTGTAAAAGAATACAGGCTGAAGTCCGCTTTTGATCTGAATACTGATCTTGTCATCGATGAATTTGATTATAAAGAAGAAAATAGCGTCATCAGCCCTGGCATAATTGCCAAACCTGTCAGCATAAGGGAAGATGTTCAAACTTTTGATATTAATGAAAAAAAGGGTAAATCCCGGATAAGAAAAGATAAGCCAAGACCATTGAGCATCGTTATGGGCAATTTGATAACAATTGAAGATGAAGGCGAAATAAAGCAATTACCGTTGGTAAGCGACAAAAAGAAGCAAAAAAAGAGCGGCGTAGCTGAAGGCTTTTCCGAAGCCATTAAGATGGTCAGGGAGAATTCGCACGCGTCACCCGCAATGGTAAAAAACGCACTGCTTGAATATTGCAATGAGTTCCGAACGATAGAAGATATATCGGCGACCCTGCAGAGGCCGGAATCCTCAATTAAGAGATATATCAACAGAATTCTCAAAGAAGGAAAACTTGAACAAAATGAGAATAACGAGTACAGAAAAACAGGGAATAGGGATTAGGAAAATCCGTATGGGCGTCACTCTGCCGTTCGTGCCTTTACCGTCATGGTAATATTTTTTAAACTTTTAAAGCCGCTTGTTTTACTGGTGATTGCGGTCATCGTGCTTCGCTTTTTTGTAATGTGGATAATATTCCAACCATCGAAACATATTGTCTGGACACCCGATCAAAGCGGTTTTGATTACGAGAATGTTTACATTACAGCTTCAGACGGTACAAAAATACACGGCTGGTATGTAGATTGCGGGAACAGCAGGGGAACAGTCATGTTTTTCCACGGCAATGCCGGAAATATATCGCATAGAAGAGACTCGATCAGGATTTTTAACTCGCTTGGTATGTCAGTGTTTATTGTCAGTTACAGAGGGTATGGCGAAAGCGAAGGTTCGCCTTCCATAAAAGGCGTTGACCTTGATGCTTTGGCTGCCTGGAATTGGCTCGTATCCGAAAGGGAAATCCCGCCTGAAAAAATATTGATCTTTGGCCGCTCCCTCGGAGGAGCAGTTGCTGTTGAGCTTATGCGAAATGCAAAGCCAAGGGCGGCAATTCTTGAATCCACATTTTCAGCATTGGCAGATATGGCGGGCTTCGATTTTTTGAGTCCGCTTGCAAGTTTACTAATAGGCGGAGCGTGGAACTCCGCTCTTACAGCAGCTGGCATCGATACTCCCACGCTTTGCATCCACAGCCCCCAAGATGAGATAGTTCCGTATCGTCTTGGTAAAAGGCTTTTTGAGGCATTAGCGGGAGAAAAATATTTCTACGATATAACAGGCGACCACAACAACGGATTCTTACTGTCTATGCCTGAATACAAAGAGCAGCTCGGCAGATTTATAACCGATTATTACGGAACGCCGTAGGGGACGGCATAGCCCCCTTAGGGCGGGGCGTTGCCCGGGCGTCCCGTTTACCCTTCCGGTTCACAATAATAATAATACAAAAAGCGCCTCTTTTGATCGAGGCGCTTTTTCAATTGCTTAAATCAGCTCAATAACTTGCAGCTTTTTGTTTATGCCAACTACCACTGATACTTCAAACCGATGCGTCCGCCCCAGCTATGACCGCCGTCGTTGGAGATGGATTTACTGTAATTGCCGACCGCGAAGAATGTGAGATCATCCCGCATTTCCGTAGCGATTCCAAGGTCAAACTGCAGCCAGTTCCCTCCCAGGTCGGTATTGATAGTAACC
>WRBZ01000252.1 GCA_009784305.1 Synergistaceae bacterium | reverse complement strand
GCGTCACAAAGTACCGGGAGCATCTTTGCGATAAAATATCATGCTGGTTTTGATTTAAGTTTTGGAAGCTTGAATTCTCCTGATAATATTGAGCAACGCAGAGAGGTAATTGCATTTGCACCCCGTACTGACCAGTGCATTCCGGACTGTTTTAGCCGCTTCCCTATCACGTTTTTACATCCGGCTTCAATGACTCCACTGCCTACAAACAAGCCTTGCTTTTTAAAGTCTCCGTACTGCATGCGCTTCGTATTGTCTTTGAAATAGTTCACTTCGCGCTCAAGGCGTTCTTCCGCTTCTTCGCCGATCCCGGCATACCGGGTCATTTCGGCGGTCAATTCTTGAATTTTCCCTTCTTCTAATAAAGCGCCCCATTCTTTATTCTTCGCCCCCCTCGTGTCTTCGTCAGAAAACGTATCTTTAATGAAGTCATAGATGTGCTCTTTCGCATGATAAAGGTCGACTATTTGGACAGCGCCGGGGAAATTGTCATCTGCAAGGTTCCATATCCACTTCGCGCCGTCGCCTAAGACCACGACCTTTTTGGCAGATGTCACGCCCCGTTGTAATGCCTCCATATACAGCCGCTTGCCAAACTCATCGCTCGTCTCTATCGCCCCAAAGTATGTTGTGCTGTTTTTATCCCTTACCGGCTCACCTTTGTCATTAAGCCCCGTCTGCGTGAAAATGCAGCCCAGCTTAGCTTCGCGGGTTTTCGCCGTTCCATCTTCCTGCTTGCCCTTCCGTCCTGACGTTTCGCGCTTCATTACAGGAACGCCTGTCCCGTCATATTCGATATACATAATCGGTACTGGCAAGGCTGTTGGTCGTTTCGTTTCTGTCAAAGAAAATACTTCTTCTATCTGCTTAACATTATTGGACTCAATGGCGGCGCCGACTGCCTCAGCGATTCTTTCCGTATCCTTGCTGCAAACGTAGATCCCGCACACTTCTTCCAAAGTTTCACTGCTCCGCTCAAAGGAGTCGCAGGCGGCAAGCTGCGAGACGACACGGCGCACGCCAGGCGTGAATGACGTGTTCTCTATATCGAGCAATTCATCCTTGGGCAGTCTGTGCTGCCCGCACCCGCACCCGAAATACGTGCGCGATATTGTTCCCTCCCCGAGCAAACTAACGATTCTTTTATTCCTTACGCCAAGATCCACCATAGGAGCTTGCGTAGCACAGACCGGGCATATCGGAGCGGTATCTTTCATTTCGGAAAGAAACTTGGTGAACAGGATATTGCCTCCCCGTAAGGCCGCGTCCCTGAACCCTCTCTCAATCTCAAGAAGTGTTACCGCATCCCCAGACGCCACCCTCTTGGACACGCTCGAAGCGAACCGCGAAATTTCCTCCTCAAACTCCGACAAAAAGTTCAGTTTTTTTTACCCTCGTCATCGCTGTCGGTGAGGATGGATAATTTTTCGCAAACATCCACGTATTCTTCTGATAAATCCCGGAAGCGTTTGTAGTTGTCAACTTCTGCTTGTACTCGTGGAGCGTCTTTAGCTGATATGGACTTAGAAACTGTTTTACCGCCTGCTGATTTTCTGGTCAAAACAAAATAGGGGCCTTTTTGCACAACATCTCCGTTTTTATGTTTGACCTGCTGATACTGGGCATTCAGTGTGCCTTTCCTCATACTTTCAATCCCACTGATTTCCGAAGCGATTTCACTTCGCCTTGTAGCAAGATATGATAAAGCCGACATGAGCTGTTCCTCCAATAATATTATAGTATAGTTACTATAATATTGTACACTCGTACAGCTTCTCTGTCAAGTGCTTACCTGTTGTACCCGGTTGAAATATTTTCTATGACTTGCACCCGAATATGTATGTTCATTTGTTCTTGCCCTCGTTTCAGTTTATTATAAGATAATTCTGCGTTTCGGCAGTCAGTTCCTCTAGTGTTGTTTTGAACGCAAAAATACCACAAAACACGCAGCCTCATTGGAAGCTACTGTTTCGTGGTAAAGCCAAAACGCTTGCTATATCAGCAAAATGGCATGGGAAACCAAAAAGACACGACTTTCATCGCATCCCGTCACGTCAACGAAGTTGACGTTAAGCAGCTATTCATGAAAGGTTATTGTTGAACGTCCGTGGGACGCTCTTGGCACAACAATAGGCACGGGTATTAATCCCGGTAAACCAACACTACTCATTTATAAGGAGTATTTGCTGTGCCTGTATTCAGTTATACAAAAATCACCATATTAACCGACATTAACAAACAACTCCTTTCGGAATGGAATATCCATGTGTGGAATGAGCCTATTATAGAGTGCTGGTAAATAATTGTCAATCATTTTCAGCAGTCGTGCTTACAACGGCAGTAGCAGTAGCGGTAGTGCTAGCAGTGATAAAACATTATTAAAGTCGGCTTTGATTCACACCTATGTTTATGTTGACACTCCCCTGCCTTTCAGGCATGGGGAGTGTCAATACTCCTCAAGCAATTCCTCCGCCAGCGCCGTCGCCTCGTCGTATTCGCCCATCAGGACGTGTTTTGAGAGCCTTTTCACCGCGGCTTTCTCCTCCCTGTTCCGCGCGAGATCCGACAGGCACGCGAGCGAGCGGTCGATCGCCCCGGCAGCCATTTCGTCGAGCGCGCTCTTCAGGATCCTGAGCTCT
>WRBZ01000251.1 GCA_009784305.1 Synergistaceae bacterium | reverse complement strand
GCTGTTTACGAGTAATAGAGTCTTACCTTGCACTTCACTTACCCCTCCAAACAACGAGACAGTATTAATCGATTTTTTAACATACTACTATAGTCTTTTCTATTTGTCAAGCAGTTATTTGTAGAAAAACCCATTTCGGATTGGATTCGCAACTCAAACTCACAGGATTTTCGTAAGCGGCAAACCATGACCACATAGGCAGTAAAATCAAAATATGAGATAATGCCCCCGACACTACGGAAACAAGGAAGGGGGCATTCAGCTATGAAAAAACACGGTTTGGATCGTGAAGAGTATCGCAACCTATGGATGGCGAGACTCGTTGACCTTGAGGAGAGCGGCCTAACACATAGGGCCTGGTGCGAAAAGAACGGGATTCCATACAGCACATTGAAATACTGGACACTTAAGGTGAATAAAGAAAAGAAGCGGCGCGGCGCAGCTGACAGCGAAAAATGGTTGGCGTTAGAAGTGGGTGCGCCGCAGGAAACATATTCAGGCACTTCAGCATCAGGTAAAGTATCCGTAACATACGGCGGATTCAGAGTTGATGTGTGCGACGGTGCAGACCCGGATCAAATCTTTAACATTCTAAGGATGATAAAAGGGCTATGAGGGCGCGGCTGCTACGGATGAAAAAGGTTTACATTTCAAGAGAAAAAGTTGATATGCGAAAAAGCATCAACGGCCTTGCTGCGATTGTGCAGGAGCGCTTCGATTTAGACGCATATACCGGCGCGCTTTTCGTGTTTATGAACGGAAATAAGACGAGATTGAAAATTTTACAATGGGATAAGGACGGATTTGCCCTGTATTACAAAAGGCGGGAAAAAGGCCGTTTTTATTGGCCGGAATTTGATGAGGGCGCAGGCGCAATCACGATCAGCCAAGCGGATCTCGATAGGCTTTTAGACGGGCTTGTCATGGAACAGTTTGTGCCAAAAATCAGTTATGCTTCTGCGTGATAAATGTTCAAATTCCAATGTTTTTTCGGCACTTTCGCTTGACATATTCTTCATAAAATGGTACAATTTATACATGGAAAGCATAAAGAAAACAATTGATTTATCCGCTATGACGAGATCGGAATTAGAAGATGGATTTGTTAAATTATCCGTGGAAATCGAAGCTATGGCTGCGAAACTTTCATGGTATGAAGAGCAGTTCCTTTTATCCAGGGCGCAACGTTTCGGGCCGTCAAGCGCGAAGAGCGATTTTGCCCAAATGACATTCTTTAATGAGGCCGAGTCGGAAAGCTACGGCAAGATTATTCCTGAGCCTGAGCTTGAAACTGTAAAACCGCCGCGCAAAGCAAAAGAAAAAGGGCATAAGGATAAAATTACGGGCAATCTTCCTACAGAGGTAATCGAATACAAACTGACGCCGGAAGAACAGGTTTGCCCCGAGTGCAAAGGGCCTCTCCATGAAATGGACAAAGAGGTCAGGAAAGAACTTAAAGTAATCCCCGCCCAGGTCATGGTAACGGAGCATGTCAGGTATACTTACGCCTGCAGGGGCTGCGATAAAAACGCGATCAGCGTGCCGGTCATCACGGCGAAAGCGCCTAACCCGCCATTTAGAAATTCATTGGCGTCGCCTTCGATGCTTGCGCATGTAATAACAAGGAAATATGTAGAAGCAATCCCGCTGTACCGGCAGATGCAGCAGTTCCAAAGGTACGGGCTGATGCTTTCAAAGCAGACGCTCGCGAATTGGGTTGTAAAAACCGGCGTTCTCTTAAAGCCGGTATACGACATGATGCATAATGACTTGCTATCAAACGACGTCCTCCATGCGGATGACTCGGTTCTTGAAGTGTTAAGGGAACCCGGCAGGGATGCAACCACTGACAGCTACATGTGGCTGTACCGGACAAGCGGCTGCGCCGAAAAACCAATCGTTATGTACGAGTACTCACCGGGGCGGTCGGGGGATTACCCTGAAAAATTCCTAAAAGGTTTTAAGGGTTATCTCCACACGGACGCGTACGCCGGTTTTCATAAACTCGAAAAGTCAATGCCTGATAAGCCGCCGGATATAACTCTGGTCGGTTGCTGGTCGCATGCCCGCGCCAAGTATGACGAGTCCCTCAAGGCCCTTAAAAACAAGGAAGGCGCCTCTGCTTTGCTGACCCGTCAAGGTTTGGAATACTGCAACATCCTGTTCCGTTTGGAGCAGGCGATGGAGGGCCTGCCCCCTGATGAAAGAAAAAAGCGCCGGGATGAGGAAGCGCGGCCTACTGTAGAGGCGTACTTTGAATGGGCGGAGAAGAACGAGCCGTTGGTATTGGCGCAGAGTCTTTTGGGGAAAGCTGTCACTTACAGCCTCAATCAAAGAAAATATCTTGAACGTTATCTCTTAGACGGGAGGCTTGAACTCTCGAACAATAAAGCTGAACGCAGTATAAAACCTTTCGTAATCGGCAGAAAAAACTGGTTGTTCAGCAACACTCCGGCAGGCGCGGACGCCAGCGCGCTCCTTTACAGCATAGCGGAGACGGCCAAAGAAAATGATCTGAACCCGTTTCCATACTTTCAATACTTGTTTGAACAAATCCCAAACATTGACGTGAGCGATCCGGCGGCGATTGGGAAACTTTTGCCGTATTCAGACAGGCTGCCGGAATCCTGTCGTAATCTTG
>WRBZ01000250.1 GCA_009784305.1 Synergistaceae bacterium | reverse complement strand
TCGGGCAAAAATCAGTGTGCTACTTATTTTCTTCCAGCATAATGCTCAGCATTTCATCAAGGGCCTTATCAGCATCTTCATTTGAAACCTGACATGTTCCGACTTGCTTATGCCCTCCGCCGTTGAACTTCGCCATGAGTTTGCCAACATCTACTTTTGCAGTTTTGTTGATAACGCTGTAGCCAACAGAAAAAACTATATTCTCCTTATTCTTGCCATCCAATATCCTTATAGAGATATTTGTTTCAGGATAAAGAGCATAAGGAACATGCCTGTTTCCTACAAACGTTTCCTCTATGCCGCGAAGGTCTGTTATCAATACATCGTCAACAACATGTGAATGATTGACTATCATATTAAAAAATTCACGTTCATGTGATTTGTACAGTTCCACGCGCTCCTGAATATCTTCCAATTCCATTATTTCATCAATAGACATATTCTGAAGATATTCTATGAGTTCATCCATAAGCTGATAATTTGCTATCCTAAAACTTCTGTATCTTCCAAATCCGGTTCGCGGGTCCATGATGAAAGAAAGCATGACCCAACCTTGAGGAGAAACTATATCGTCAACGGAAAAATCTGCTGAATCACATTTATCAGCATATAGAACCATTTCAGAAAAACGCCTGAGAGAACCGTTGTCTCCTCCATAATAATTGTAAATCACACGCGCGCAGCTTTTTTCAGGAGAAAATGACCCTTTAAAACTCTTTTTCTCAGGTGTAATCCTGTCTTCCTCGCTCGTATGATGATCGAACCACATGCCACAACCTGCTACATATGGAACATTAACAAGGATGTCATTTTCTGTTACTTCAACCATACCTTCCTGAATATCCTTTGGATGAACAAACTTTCTGTCCTCAATAATACCTAAATCTTTTAAAAGCACTGCGCACATCAATCCGTCAAAGTCCGAACGAGTCAGTAGCCTCATAGTTTCCCCCTCCGTTTTATTTGCTGCAAACATTCAATAGCTTTCATATTATTATACGACAATGAAGCATTTTGTAAAATATAATTTATAATTTTTCCGATTTTTCTGAACGCAGCCCCAAATGCTCAGCCAGAAATCTCTCCATTTCCCTGTAGAAATCAAAGCGGTTCTCTTCATTGCGGAAGCCATGCCCTTCGTTATCCTTCACCATATATACCACATCTTTACCATGTTTTCTGACAGCTTCCACTATTTGATCAGATTCAGCTTTTTTCACACGCGGATCATTTGCGCCTTGAGCCACAAACAGAGGAGCGTTTATTCTATCAGCATGAAACAAAGGAGAGACCTGTGTCAAAAGTTCTTTATCCTTTATTGGATCCCCTATCATTTCATACTGCATCTCTCGCATAGGTTCCCAGTATGGGGGAATTGACTCAAGCAATGTAAAAATATTTGAAGGTCCTACATAGCTTATCCCGCACGCGTACAATTCCGGAGTGAAAGTCATTCCGGCAAGAACAGCATATCCGCCGTAAGAGCCCCCATATATAGCTATGCGTTCCGGGTCAGCGATCCCCTCATTTATCAGCCAATTGACCCCGTCGCTTATATCATCCTGCATCTTTCTGCCCCACTGCTTGAACCCTGCCTGCCAAAATTCCTTGCCATAGCCGGTAGAGCCTCTGAAGTTAATGTGTAAAACAGCAGCCCCGCGATTAGCAAAAAACTGCGCCTCAGGGTCGAAACCCCAGGTATCTCTTGAGCTGGGGCCTCCGTGCGGATTGACGATTACAGGAAGTTTTAAAGGTTCGATTCCAACTGGAAGAGTCAGATAACCATTTATCGTAACCCCATCACGGGATTTGAATTTTATTGGTTTCATGGGAGCCATATTTTCTTTTATGAACCAGGGGGACAGATCAGCCAATAACTCAAAATGTCCGCTGTTGCGGTCATAAAAGTGATATCTTCCTCTTGACAGGTCATCATATTCAACGATTAAATAGCGAATCTCATCATCGTCCACATCCGAAACGGCAACTTCCACTCCGCTGAATCTTTTTTCGAGTTCGTCCTGTAAGTTCTTTCTGTCATCGTCGAAAAAGTGATATCTTGATTTATCCGTATTGAAAGTTACTCCCGTTATTATTTTTCTCTTTTTTGAAGAGATGATGCGAGAGACATCAACCTCCGGATGCTCATAAATCAAATCAAGCAACTGCTGCTTTTCGGGGTCATAGGTATAAATCGCGGACTTGTCCCGATTTCCGTCAGGCGTATCAAGGTTGGAGGCGACATACAAAAGCTTATTGTCATAGCTGAACATGAGAGGGGCAAACGTATCCTTGAAGTTGATCGTCAACAATTTTTCAAAATCTTTGCTTTCGTCCGAGCGATAAAGAATACTTTCATTGACCCCGTCTGTTTCCACGGCAACACGTAATTTACCGTCATGATCCGTCATCCAGCCGACTATATTCCCCGGGTTCTCAGCTATCATTGTTAATTCTCCGGTGGCAACGACGCATCGGTAAACATCAAAAACGCGTTCATCCCGTTTATTCATCTGTATCAATACGTGTTTGTCATCTTCTTCCAGGTCATCAACAATTGAGGACTTGACATTTGGAAAAGGAGTAAGGTTGCGCGGTTCTTCTCCAAATATATTAACTATCCATATATGATAATTCTCATCTCCGCCGGAATCCTTCATAAATATTATGCGATCATT
>WRBZ01000249.1 GCA_009784305.1 Synergistaceae bacterium | reverse complement strand
GAGACGCCAAATGACATCCCGGGACTATTACGATCATACCCCGGAATCAGACGGATTATTACAGCCGGGAGAAAGGCTGAAAGTTCTGTTAAGAAGTATTTTCCGGACATTGGCGTCGATGTTTTTTACGTTCCGTCGGCAAGTCCTGCTTATGCAGGTTTGTCACTTGACGATAAGATACGAAGATGGAGGTCTGCGGTGCTCTAAATAAGTCTGCGGTTATAATATAAGTCTGCGGTTCTTTGAATAATAAGGAGTGTTAGTTATATGAGCGGGGATAGATTTTATAAGTACAGATTTGAGAATGATTACAGTGAGCTTGCACACCCTGACGTGCTCAACGCTTTGTCAGCTGCCGGAACGAGCCAGTTTGGCAGCTACGGGCTTGATGAGTATTCTATCCGCGCCGGAGATTTGATTAGGCGCAGAATCGATAATCCTGCCGCTGAGGTCCACTTTGTAAGTGGCGGTACTATGGCAAACCTCGTTGTGCTTTCTTCCATCCTGCGACCGCATGAGGCGGTCATTGCTCCGGGCGGCGGGCATATCTTCGTGCATGAGACGGGCGCAATAGAAGCCACAGGGCATAAGATTTGCACAGCCCGCGGCGTCAACGGAAAAATTCTTCCGGATGAAATCGAAGCGATCGTCTCAGAGCATACGGACGAGCATATGGTAGTACCACGGGTCGTTTATATATCGCAAGCCTCGGAAGCCGGAACTGTCTATACGAAAACAGAACTGACAGAAATATCCCGGTGCTGTCGTAATAACGGGTTATATCTTTTTCTCGACGGGGCAAGGATCGGAGCTGCGATAAATAGCGGAGCCTGTGACTTGTCGCTTGCCGATACAGCGGGACTGACTGATGTTTTCTATATAGGCGGGACAAAAAACGGCGCTTTATTTGGCGAGGCTGTCGTTATTTGTAACGAGAGCCTCAAGGCGGATTTTCGTCATCTCATGAAGCAAAGGGGCGCCTTACTGGCGAAAGGCGCGGTAATCGGGCTACAATTTGAGGCCCTGTTTTCTGATGGTTTATTCGATCGGCTGGCAAAGCATGCTTGCGCAATGGCGCGTAAGCTTGCGGATGGGTTTTCAAGCGCCGGATACGACTTACATTACCCTATGGAAGCTAATATGGTATTCCCGGTACTCCCCTCCGGCGTTGCAAAAAAGCTGCACGATCTGTACAGCTTTCACGATTGGGAGTATCTGGGCGATTTGACCGCCGTGCGGATAGTCGCTTCATGGGCGACTCCCGAATACGCCGTAGACGATTTACTAGCGGATTTGGCGGATTATACCTGAGTTGCACACAGTACGTACACCATGCGGCTGCAATCCGGTCGGTTTGTCGTCGTTCAAAGAATATCTGTTCTGTCCATCTTCACATTAACTCTTTTATTGGGCTAATATTGAGGAAGTTCTGGACGTCAATATTGCGTTTTGCCTTGTGCCAGGCGACGATATATTTGACAGTTGCATCATCCCCGGCAATAGGGACAGACTCCACATTCGTGAAGTTGAAGAAATGTGAAACGCCATATGGCAGAATCGCCATTCCCACTCCCGAGTTGACGGCCAGCAGAACCGTCTCCGCATTGTTATAATAGTTGATATTCTCAGGCGTCAGCCCACGCTTTGCGCAGACGTTTTTTATTTGTCCGGATGATGCGAAATCCATCTCGGATACTGCCACAAAACGGAGGTTCTGCATTGAGGTAAAATCATCCACGTCAAACTTTCCGGCATCGCGTTTATGATAATACAACCGCAGTTGTTCGGCGCCGGTTAGGATATACTCTTCGACTTTGTTAAAAGGCGCCATAAAGTAGTGCGTGAAATAGACGTCATATTCTTTTTGCCGGAAAGCCCTCATCATTTCAATGCCTTCCATCCTAAAGACGTCCACCTGCACTTCCGGGTACTCCTTCGAAAAAACGCTTAGACATTCGGAAAAAAACGCCATCATGCTCGACAATAGAGCGATCCTTATATATCCGCGTCGCCCTTTTGAGATATTGAGGAGCCGGACTTCAGCCTCTCTCTTTAACGTTAGTATATTATTGGCATAATCGACAAGTTCCTGCCCCTCTTGAGTGAGGGACACTTTGTGGCTGTCCCTGTCAAAAAGCCGTACCCCCAGGCTGCGCTCCATCGTTTTCATATGGTTGCTGACTGTTGGCTGTGACATATAGAACTCTTTTGCCGTTTTTGTGAAATTACATGTGCGGGCAAGGGAAACGAAAATCTTCAGTTGCAGCATTTCCACGGCTGTATGCCCCTCTCCTAGGTGTATGTTAGTCATATTGAAACAGTATTGCCCAATCACGATTTCTTTTATTAAGTTTACTTGATTTCGCGTCAAATTACAATAACTACTTACCCGGGCTTCGATTAAAGCCCGTGTAAAGGTTTTGAAGGGGCAACAATTCTCAAGCTTCGGGTTCTTTCCGGGTTCTTTCTGGTGCTACCGGAAGAAGAAAAATGTAGAAAGTCAGCGAGGTTTATGATACAATAATCTATATGCTAACAAAAGATCGAATGGGGCCGGAAAAAGAGCAAGGCTTATGACTTCGTTGTAAAAGATGATCCGTGAATCAAGGTGGCAAGACCGCCTTAATCAAGAAAATAGGAGGAGATACACGCTATGAGCAAACAGAGGTTCTTTTTATGCGAAACTTGCGGT
>WRBZ01000248.1 GCA_009784305.1 Synergistaceae bacterium | reverse complement strand
TATACACTCATGCGTTTTTAGATAAGAGCGGGTATGACGTATCCGTCCGATATTTAATGGATATTGCAAAAAAAGTCGTTTATGATATTTCCATCAGCCCAGACACTAACATAACCCGTACCGCGCCGGCTCCATCGCCTGAAGGATTACTGATTCTTTTGCGCAGTGTCCCATACGCTATAGGATGCGAGTATGTTAGCGTAAATTGGATTGAGCGCTTATATTCGGATATCGCTCAAATGTTTAACAACGAGTTCGCCGCGTTTCAAGGGACGGCGGAGGAATATTTCAAGGCAAAGAACGCGCGATTGAACGTTGCGGGGCGTGTGTTTTTTCATCTTGTAGAACGTAAAGACGAGAATCATCCTTTCGCCTTTTTGGCAACATATTCCGAGGGCGATAAGGAGAGTGTTAAGCATGTTCCTTTGAAAAATGCCCTGGAAACAAACAACAATGAAGAAAACATACAGGACAAGTTGATAAGACTACTCTCCGCTGTCAGCCGCGCTGCTGATAAGAGCGTTTTCATATCAGAACTGATTGAGAGCGGAGAATTGTTCTCGCCGCTTCGCCTCACGCCGGAAGAGGCATATACGTTTTTGCTGGAGACCCCGATTTATGAGGAATGCGGGGTTATTTGCCGCATTCCGAATTTCTGGAAAAAGAAAGCAAACGCCCGTTTGAAGGTCAACGTTGGCGGCAAGGAGCCGTCCGTGGTTGGTTTGGACGCTCTTATGGCATTCACGCCATCCATCTATCTGGGAGATGATGAATTTACCCGCGATGAAATTGAGCAATTACTATCCGAGACACGCGGACTCGCTTTTCTCAAAGGTAAATGGGTAGAGGTTAACCCGGACAAATTACTAAGCTTACTTCAAGCGTTCGATGAAATTGAAGGAAAGGATATATCTCTTGCTGAAGCTATACGTATGCAATCCGGCCTTTTACCCGTTATTGAGACGAAGGAAGAAGATTATATTGAAGTTACGAATGGCGAATGGTTGGACGAATTGAAAGCAAAGATGATAAACCCCGCAATAATTGTCGAACAGCGTGTTAGCAAAAGCTTCCGCGCAGATTTGCGCGAGTATCAGACTACAGGGTTTAATTGGCTTAATCTTATGTCTCAATCTCGCTTCGGGGCGCTTTTGGCGGATGACATGGGTTTGGGCAAAACGGTTCAGGTTTTAGCGCTCCTTGACTTTCTGCGAAAGGACAAAATTAAGACACTGCTGATAATTCCCGCCTCACTCATTATGAACTGGAAGAAAGAAGCGGAACGGTTCACGCCACTGCTGAAAGTTAAACTTTTACATGGCAAGGAGACGGATTTTTCACTGGTCGATGCCGACCTGTTCATTACAACATACGGCATGGCAGTAAGAGGTGGCGCCGATTTGTATTTGAATGTAGTTTGGGATCTATTAATACTGGATGAGGCACAAGCCATAAAGAATCACGGCAATAAGCAGACTACAGCCGTAAAAAAACTTTCCGCAAGAAGCAGGATTGCCATGACGGGTACACCCGTGGAAAACCGGCTTTCTGACTTGTGGTCAATTTTTGATTTTCTGAACAAAGGGCTGCTCGGCTCGCAGAAGGAGTATGCCTCTTTCACAAATAACCTGAAGGACAATACATCGGGATACGAAAAACTTCGCAATGTCATAAGCCCATTTATCCTGCGGCGGCTGAAAACCGACAAAACCATCATCAGCGATTTGCCCGATAAGATGGAAATCAAGCAATACACAACATTGACAAAGAAGCAAATAGCTCTGTACGATCAGCTTGTACATGAACTGGAGCATATTATGGAAGACGCATCAACAACCGGAATCAATCGTAAGGGCATCATTTTGGCCAGTATCATGAAATTCAAACAAATATGCAACCATCCCGACCAGTATTTGGATAACAGGGAATTTGATCCAAAATTTAGCGGGAAGTTTGAGACACTGTCCGAAATCTGCGGGACAATTCGCGAAAAGCGCGAACGTGTGATTGTGTTTACGCAATTTAAAGAAATGACCGATCCTATAGCAAGGTTTCTTGAGAAGGTTTTCGAGCGTAAAGGGCTTATACTGCACGGCAGTACAGCGGTGAAAAAACGCGGGGAATTGGTTGAACAGTTCAACAGCCCGGAATACGTGCCGTTTATGGTCCTGTCGCTGAAAGCTGGCGGCGTTGGGTTGAATTTGACGGGCGCGAACCATGTCATACATTTTGACCGCTGGTGGAATCCCGCAATTGAAAACCAAGCGACGGACCGCGCCTTCCGTATAGGTCAGCAAAAGAATGTCTGCGTCCATAAATTTGTAACTGCGGGAACAATCGAGGAAAAAATCGACGTTATCATTGAAAGCAAGCAAAACCTGGCAAGTAGCGTAGTCACGGCTACAAGCGGCGAAAAATGGATAACCGAGATGACCAATGAAGAATTGTTCAATTTATTCAGACTGGGGGCATAATTAAGTGAGTTGGTATGATTATGGCGAGTATCTGCCTATTTCAAAAAAGAAGGAAAAAGCCATTAAGAAGATAGTAAAGCTGCAGAAGAAAGACTTGGATTTATCCCCCGTGGTCATTGAAGGGCGAAGGATTGCCAAAACGTGGTGGGGTCAGGCTTGGTGTAAAAATCTGGAGTCCTACGCTGATTTCAGTAACCGCATCGGGCGCGGGAGCGCATACAT
>WRBZ01000247.1 GCA_009784305.1 Synergistaceae bacterium | reverse complement strand
TCGAAATCGAGTCATCATCATAAACCAGGGAGGAAAACGCATTATCCAACTCCGCATATAACTCATTGAGCATTTTCAAAAAGTCCGGGAGATTTGAAATGCAAAACGCTGTATCCCATTTATCAGATGCGTTTTCAAGATCAAGCGCCCTCGCAGAAAGATCCATAGCTCCTATATTAGCCAAAGTGCCTTTAATGCCATGAACTTCAATCCCAAAATTCCCCATATCTTCTTCTGATAGAAACTTTATCAGATTCTTGTTACTCTTTTCTATCTCCAGCATCATCAACTTGAGAGTTTTCTCATACACATCCCGCTGGCCACTAACTCTATCCAACCCTGTAAAAAAGTCAAGCCCGTCAATTGCTTCTATTTTATCCCAAAACACCCTATACTCATCTGTTGTATACTCACTGCCGTCAGCAATGATAGGTTGCGCTTCAATGATTTTTTCAGCCGGTATCCATTTTTGTAATATGCGGATCAGTTCTGTCTTTAAGAGAGGTTTTGTCAAATAGTCATTCATACCGGCTATCAGCATTCTTTCCTTGGCATTCGGATAAACGCTGGCTGTGAGCGCGATGATCGGAATAGTTATACCCATTTCGCGAACTGCTGTTGCTGTTTCAATACCGGTCATTCCCGGCATCCTGTGATCCATGAATATAAGGTCATAGCTGTTTTGCTGTACCATTTCAATCGCTTTCATCCCGGATTCGGCTGTATCAACTTTTATTTGAAAGATTTGCAACAACCCGCGCGCAACATTCAGATTGACTCCATTATCGTCTACGACTAATACTTTCGCGTCGGGCGCGCATATTACGTTATCTTTGATATTACTGTGTTGTATCAAGGACTCGTCGCCTAAGATTTTCGGTATTTCTACATGGAACGTCGAGCCTTTACCGTATACGCTCTCTACCCATATGGTTCCATCCATCATTTCCACAATAGACTTCGTTATAGTGAGGCCAAGCCCCGTTCCCTTTGTGCTACGGTTCGTCATAGTATCGGCCTGCTCAAAAGCGTCAAATAGCGTTGCGATGTTTTCAGGCGGAACGCCTATACCCGTGTCAGAGACGGCAATTTTGATCGTTGTTTCAGTAAAGCTGACCGAGAGGGTGATATATCCATCATTTGTGAATTTAACCGCGTTACCCAGCAAATTTAAAAGCACCTGTCTGAGCCGGACGTCATCTCCATGCAAGAATAAATGCGGGTGTTCCTGCATTGTCAGTTTATAGGCTATGTTTTTCGCGTCGATCAAGAATTGTGTTATTGACCCGATGTTGTCGATCAACATATCGAAATCATAATGCACGAGAACAAGGCTGAATTTATTTGATTGTATTTTTGAAATGTCCAATATGTCGTTGATAATTCCCAAAAGCGCCGTTGCGGACAATTTCATATCCTCAACATATTGGAGCTGGCGTGGAGTCAGGTTCTCATGGAGCAGCAATTCGGTCATGCCTAAAACTGCGTTCATCGGCGTCCGTATCTCATGGGACATGTTGGCTAAAAATGCGCTTTTTGCTTCATTGGCGGCTTGCGCTGCTTGCTTTTGAATATCAGCTTCCTGTTCTCTTTCGATTGCTTTTTTCTTCCGTAGCTCAACGCTAGCCAACAGGATACTCAGGACAATAGCCATAATCACACCAATTATAACAATAATCAGCCGCATATTATTCAGTTCATTGAAATATTCATCTTTGGGAACTACAATGGAAACCGTCCAGTCATCTCCGAGATGGCTAAAATATAATATCGACAGGACGCCTTCATAGTTCTCCCCTTCCTTTTCAGCGAAATCGATCCCTGATTCGAGTTCATCAATGAAGCCGGAAAATATGTTGTCTACCTCATACGTTTTTTTACCTACTAATTCCAGGGTGGGGTGTGACATGATATATATATTTTTATATATTAGTATTCCATAGCTGCCTTCTGATATGGAAACGTCGCTGATATGTTTATTAATATTATCCATTGGTATATCCAGACATAAAACGCACAACTGATTGCCATCATTGTCGAATATGCAATATGATAATGTAATTACCGGTTCTTCATTGTAGGAGAAGTCGTATGGCACGGTAATAGCTATTTCTCCGATCGCGTCAACAGCCGCATTATACCATGAGCGTTCTCTTGGCAAAGAACGATTTCTGTCCGATATTTGCCAATCAAATCCGCTAAGGTATTTATCACCGAAAACGTTAAACAACCCGTAAATACCATTGTAATGACCGATGAGCATTTTTTCGTTATTGCGAATATAATCTGAAATTCTGTTCAAATAGTCCTGCATTTCTTCTTCGCTCGCGTTATTAAGGAGCATATCCCGAACGGATTGCGATACGAAAGCCAATACTGTTTGAGGTATGTTTATTTCATACTCGATCTTTCGCTTCGTACTTTCAAGAACACCCGTGACTTCACGAATCAGGCGATTATGAAAGGTGTTGCCAACAAAAATGTCGCATGAAGCTATCATTATCAAAAAAGCCAGCAGCACGCATATAATTTTCAATAGCAATGAAAACATTTCACGTCTATTGTGTACGATCGAACGTATTGCTTTAATCATATAACCATACCTTTCGCTTCGCTTAGGCACAAAACCATATAAATGGTTATATGAATGTGCGCATAAGCGGTGGTTTCGCGCCAGCGAGAACCGCTTGCGCATTTAT
>WRBZ01000246.1 GCA_009784305.1 Synergistaceae bacterium | reverse complement strand
CTGGGTGTCCAGAGCCAAAATTTTTGCTGCGTTCTGCTCGCATAATTTAGTAGCAACCTCGAGTGTTATATTAGCCCCCTTTTTGTAGGGGACGCACTCCTTGGTATCCAGAAGTGTGGTTTCTGCATGTCCCTGCAAAGGGGAAGGGCGGGGGGTTGCAGCCTCGCTGTTCTGAGAAAACAGACAAAATACGCCAGTCCAGTCCAGTCCTCTTGGTCGTCCTGCAATCGGGGCAATCTCAATACCGGTGTATACGCCCAAAACTGGCACACGTCCCGCGACGGTTTTCTGTAAAATTATAGCGTCCTCTATATCGGTACCGCCATAACCTGCGCAGCGCCCCGCGCAATTGATATACATTGCGAACACGGGTTCCCTGCCATTTAATTGTTCGAAAAGGGATTCGATTTTCGGTTTCATGTAGTCCAAATCAAAGGAGCGGAACATCAGTTGAAATTCCGTTCCCTCAACCATGTCCGGCTCAAACATCACAATGCCGCCACGCTCGCGGTCAATATCAAAACACAGGCGGCTAGCGTAATTGTCCTCATTATATTCATCCCATTGTTCCCCATGATTGATCCCAAACAACATGAAAAATGGGTATTGCTCAGGACTAATGGCCGAACCCAGTAGTTCATCCATAAAAGTTAGGGCAGGTTTGTTATTGATTTCCAGTATCATTGCCCCTTCTGCCTTTGTGACAGTATAGTACGGCGATGCCGGACGACAGCCATGCATAATGACGCTGTCGATTTGTATATCCTCTCCAAATACGAGAGCCATTGCGTAATCTTTACCTAAATTTTCACCGATAAACTGACTGGTAGGGCTGCACCTATGTTCGCCCATCATCCCGGCGCCCGTAATGACGGGTAAGAAGCCTAAAGCTTTTTCCAATCCCGATAGAATCCATGTGGCCATTATCAGGCGCAAGATTCCTTTATCATTGCAGTTTATTGCGTCGTACAAGAGCATAACGGGAGATGCGGGTGTTACATTCAGCCGGGCAAGTCCTTGACCAAGCCGAAATCCTGTATCTTCTTCACTCTCCGCCAGTCCTCCGTCTGTTAAAACATCGAAGCTCACGCCGTCTAACCAAATGCATGCAATCCCTACCTGATCCCCGGCGTAGCCATAGGTGTCGTTCGTAATAATGCCTACTGCTCCGCCGCCATAGACGGGAACTGTGTTCCCCAATACAGCAGAGACCGCTTCGCGCAAGGCTTGCTGATTTTGACGCGCGGTGCAAAACAGCAGGGCGATGTCGCAAGGATCATTCCTGCCTGACATTTTGATGGCGCTTTCAACTGCTTGTTTTCCAGCGGCCGTGCTATCGGGGATATCGCTATATCCTATTCCTACTCGCATAAGTTTCTCCTCTCCACAGCGCTTTCTTGTGCTGATAATATTCTTATGATGTACGCTCCCATCGGTATATTTTGACTAAACAGCCATTCTTACAACTCTGCAAGTATTCGTCATTATCTTCGCAAAATATACCGGTGGTCATTGCAATGATATATTATATAAAGTATTATGCTACACGAGATTCAAATATGCAATTCAATTTGTGGAATTAAATCGGAGAAAAATGAAAGGGTGATGCGAATGAGTTTTATTCCGAAATTACCGGAGAGAATGCCTCAGGTACCCAGTATAAAAAGAGGAAACGTGGTTTTTTTAATTATACTCATACTTTTGGGATTTATCGGTTTCTTTGTGTTTGACAGTTTCTTCATGGTTCAGACGGGCTATAAGGGTGTAGTTACAAGGTTCGGTAGAATTACAAGGGAAGCCGAACATGGGCTTAATTTTAAAATCCCTTTGATAGACAATGTGTTCAAGGTCGACACCGAGATGGTGCAGAGAATTGAGTACGGCTATACTACCCAGGAAGTCGGTAAAAAGTATCAGGATAACAGGGCAGACTCAAAGATGATAACCAGGGACAACAAGATAATTTATGTGGGGTGGATAATGCAGTTTAAGATATCTAATCCGTCCGAATTCATAACTAACCTGCCTCTTAACCAGCGCAGGCAGTATAACATGATAAAGCACGTTGCCGAAGCTGAATTCAGGGAAGTAATAGCTGCAAAAAGCCTCGACGAAGTGCTCACTGACCAAAGAGTCGAAGCGGCAATGGAAGCCCGTCAAAACATACAGAGCGCTTTTGATGCCCTCAGAATGGGGCTTTATGTCAGCACGGTAAATCTTCAGGACGTGGAGCTCGAGGCGGAAGTTCAAAAAGCTTTTGCTGACGTCGAGACTGCGCGCACCGAACGCGAACGCAGAATTTTTGAGGCGCAGCGTTACTCGAATGTTGTAAATGCCGAAGTTGAAGGGGCTGTCATGAAGATACAGAACGAGGCGGAAGCGTATAAATTCAGGCGAGTAGCCGAAGCAAACGCGGAAGTAAGCCGGGTTACGGCGCTCAGCGAACAGTATGCTAAAAATCCTGACCTTGTCAGAATAAATATCTACGCTGAATACATGACTCCGATACTCAAAAACGTGACTCCGATATTTGTAGAAGGCGGAGAAAAGCTTAATTTCCTCGATATTACCCAGCTAATAAGGGACGGACAGACGCAGAAGGAGAGGAACGAATAATGAAAACGAAACATAAATTAGTGCTATCAATCATTTTTGTACTCGCTCTTCTTCTGTTTGAATGCGCGTATACCGTAAATTATGATGAACAGATGG
>WRBZ01000245.1 GCA_009784305.1 Synergistaceae bacterium | reverse complement strand
TTTCCTGTTAGTTGAATATTACCAAATTGTTTCGTGGAATGGAAGAGATTTTATCATAATATTATTTACCACATCATACGCATAATGGCAAAAACAACGAGCTGAAAAAAGTCCCATCCGGTGGAAAGAACAAACCGAATAAAGACTTTTTCATATAGCTTCTTATGGCTATTACGAACAGCTCCTGTCCAGCGTCTTAAAGAAGTGGATGATAGTGTTTTGATTATAGTTGATAGAATGTTATATTCTAACATTTGCGGTTGGTGCTGGTGAGAATCCATTTGAGATGCCTGTATCTGCATCATAATGTATGGGATAGGGGTAGACGATAAGCTGTATCAAGCCGCTCTTTCGTGGCTCATGGTACGAATCCCACCCTCTCCGCCACAAACCGCTCTTATCCCTTGCAGCGCAACGGGAAAGAGCGGTTTTCTTGCATGTGGAGTCAGGATTCGAACCCTGGATCGGTCCATATGTTGCCCGTTGTTTAAGAAACGCTTTCCAACCGCAGGGAATCAATCATGCTTTGAAAATCATCGGCAATTTTGGGGTAGTCATCGGCAAACGCGCAGCATTGGATTCCATATGCTGTGTTATCTTTACAAACAAAAACCAAAGCGAACTTAAAATCAAATCCCATCACCTGTGTCGCATAGGCGAAGCCGTAAGCGTCCATGCCATTCACGTTCATCTTAGTTATTTCACCATACTGGGACCCGGAGATAACCGAGCCTTCCGCGCCGGTATCGCCGGCTATGCCACCGACCATATCCTCAAACCCTTCCATCAGCGTGCCCCGTATAAATTTGACATAATCCTCTGCCGTATTGACATTAGCAGGGAAATTCTGAGGATACATAATTGAGATTGTCGCGCCTGTCGCTCTGCCGTCCGCGCAATCATACGCAGGATACTCACTGCTTGCATCCTGCGCTTCCCAGCCATCAACCGGTGTGATGGCTAGCGTCAATTTACCGGTTGGCTGTACAATACTTTCAGACGGTTCGTTACCCTCCTTCGGATCAGCCGCCGGAGTGCTTCTTGTAAGCGGCTTATCATCGTTTATAGGTGAATCGCCTTGACTATTATTGTCGGCGTTGTTTCCGCCGCAAGAGGCAAGGGAGAGCACCAGCATCAGCGCGAGAGTTATTGCCGGTAGTTTTTTCATTTCGCATTTATCTCCTCGTATCAGTTTTTTATCAGTTGAATATATCCGCGACCATATCCGACCACCCGCTGAGGTCGATTTCGAGGTAGATGCTCCCATCCAAAGGTTTCCATAAGGTTCCGGTGCCTAAGCTCTCCGAGTTTTCCACGGCTTTCGCAAAATTCATGTTTATGCCATAGTAGTCTTCTGAGCCGCCTATATTCATATCCGTTTTGCAATCCACTTTGGAAGCATCGCTGCTCGTCCAGAGGGCTTTAAAATCAATTCCCGACTGCACCGTCGTTTGTTCTATTTTCAGCTTCCCGGTCAGCGCAGTGAGCATATTGAGATTAAAAGTCTCCTCACCGTCGAAATCACCGTTGAGCGGGACATGATACATGCTCTTACCCTTTTGGGGAATCAGGTTTGCTCTGCCCTCAGTATCCACCAGCTTAGTCAGCACAGTGGGACTTTGCGGCTCATGCGTAAGCGTCACCGTCATCTGCATATTTTCATAATCCGACTTGAGTTGGTTGAAGGTCTTGCCCGGGACCGTGTTCTCAAATTCTTGTTCCAGGCCCGGGCCACCGTCGCCCTTGATGGCGAGCTTACCTTCAAAATTGTTGCTTTTTTCATAGGCGATGACACTCGAACCCCTCAGCTTCAGGTCCATGTTAACCGTCCAATACACAACCGGATTCGCGCCCCAGAAAGACCCATTGCGGCTATTGAGCATGCAGTTCAAAAAGAGTGAGACTCCGCCGCCTTTTCTTTGCACCTCTTTGGCAATCTCCTTGTTGCAGCGTTTGTAGAATTCATCCAGCATTCTCCGCCGCTCGGCGGCCTCTTCCTGGGCATCTTTATAATCTTGATACTTCATTCCTTTACTGATAGCGAACGTAAGAAAGTCCCACGCTAAACTGATTAATTCTCCGGCTCCCCCTCCGGCCAACGCTTCTGCGGCCGCTTTCGCGGCATCCTCGGCGTAGCTTGCCCCTAACTCCGCAGCGATATCAGCCGCGCTTCTCCCTTCGGCAATACCCCTTGCGAAATCTTCCCATTTGTCCGCGCCAAGCAGCTTCATCAATAAGTCCTTCAAGTCATTGAGGCCCAAACTTTCCACCCGATCAAGAAAATCGAGTACTGCCTGCGTATTGATAAGCCAGCCGCTTGTGATACCCATCTCGTTCTCCACACGCCTGATTATTCTGTCTTCCTCGTCCTCGCCAAGCGGTGACCCCAAGCGGAGCTCCCCTCCTTCAAAGGCAAGATCGCCCATATGCAGCGTAAACGGGCAGTTGGGCACGCTTATGATCCTCTTGTAATCGACGCCCTCCAATCTGGCATACGGGGGCCAAAAAGCCATGGCTTGATTAGGCAAAAGGCTTACTAACAGGAAAACGACTAACAAACAACTGATGCTTTTTTTCATTCGGCTATGACCTCCTCATATTGTTTCATAATGGCGTCGCGCAGCTCACCCAGCATAGGATCGTCGGACGCCAGAGTCAGACCCTCATCAATATAGCCGCCGGCCTCATATAGCCGGTCGTTGGCCAGCGCGCATAC
>WRBZ01000244.1 GCA_009784305.1 Synergistaceae bacterium | reverse complement strand
TGAAAAGGTTTAAATGACTGTCCAATCAATCCCGTTTTCCATTTACTGACTGTATTCTGCCAAAACAGTCAAGGGTTTCCTTTAGCTGGGTGATTCTTTGCTGAATCGATATATCATTGTCTTCCAGACGCGCAAGAGGCGCAGAAATCACCAATTTTCGCAGTCTTGCCATGATAGCCATTCTCCCATAGAAAAAGCGCCATTTTTGAATATTGATCTGTGCTGCGAACCATAATAACTCATTGAGTGACATTTTGTATTTCGGGACCAGCACCCTGACTGAACTTCCGCCATTTCCGCGAGCCATGAATCTCCAAGGCTGTACATATGCTTGCCCGAACGCGGTAACTGTAATAGCTCCATTCTCGAACACTTCATCTTCGTCGTCAGAGACCATACGGATATAGCTATTAAGCGAATCCCCGCTGGAAATATATGGGCAGCTTCCTACGGAATAGTTTTTCTCGCCGGAAGACTTTCCATTCTTTACAGAGAAAAATGATTCTACAGCCATAGTCTTGCCATACGGCAACTCTGGAAGGCTGTCTTCATATTCCGGAAAATCTTCAATTACTTCGTCGGCGAGGTCCGGTTGCGTTGCCACTGTTTGAAAAATCGACATTAACACGCTTTTCATCGAGTTGCTTATGTCTTCTTCTTTGATCAGCGGTTGCTCGAGCCATTGTTGCGGGCTAAATTCTTGCCCGCTCATTATTTTTTTGGCGGATATAGTCGAAGCTATTTGAGAAACAAACTCAGTTCCATTCCTAAAGTCTGAAAAGCATTTCAAGACCTCAGGGATTTGAGACCCCTCGCAAGGGACTCGTTTTCCTTTTAGCTTTTTGTATCCATCGTTCCATATGCGAGCCATAAACACATTTTCGTTTTCATCCATCGGGATGTGCGCTTGCGCGACAATAATCGACGTCGGAGCAGCCGTCGGATAGAACAAGTCCTCCGGAAGGCTTATTACCCCGATAAGGCTATGGTCCTTAATGAACGACATTCTCCAAAAGGCATTGTCGTCATCAGCGAAAATCCCTGCCTTTACGACGCAAGCAAATAATCCGCCCGGCTCAAGCGCATCCATCGCTGCATCAATAAAGTCACGCTCAGGCTCGTCTTCCTGTGAATATGGCGGATTGAGGAATGCCCGCGTGAATTTCCCCTTTACGCTCTCCCTGTTTGCAAGGTCAAAGCAATCACCATTTTCGATATGGCTTTTTCCATCTCCCCTAAAGAACATGTTTAGCGATGCCAGAGCCCACACAGTTGGATTTGTGTCAAACCCAAACAAGGATTGCTTTATTTTTCCGACTGATTTCTCACCTTTCGCCAGAGACATCATTTTATCAAAAGCGGCAACAAGAAACCCTCCTGTGCCGCACGCTATGTCAATTACCCTATCTTCCATTCGCACGTCGATCAAGTCAATGCAGAGCTTAGTTATATGTCTCGGCGTAAAGACGATCCCTAACGCGTTATTGTCATAGCCATAGCGCAAAAACGCTTCATAAAACAATCCGAGGAAATCAGTATCTGTTTGCAAGATAGATCGAATATTCAGCTTTTCGAGAATCGAAACGACACGGCGGATTTTTAGCGACAGGCGCTCATAATCGTTAATTGATAATTTCAAAGCATCCTTTAGCCTTGACTTTTTATTCTCATCCAGGTCAATGCTTTCATCAATAGCAGAAGATACAAGTACATTTAATGATTCAAGGACGCCAGCCTTATTGTTTTCACCATATTCATTTTCAAACCCGATTTTGCCTTTATAGAGCGCCGTTATTATTGCTCCAAGCACTTTTGGGCGCAAAGGAGCTTCGATCCTTGCGCTCCTGAGAATGAGGGACAACTCAATTGCGCTGTCTATGTATTCTGTTACGCTTGGAAGCGATATTGATGTTGTGGCATCATTTGCGCGTAACGCAAGTTCAACTTCCCGTGGCGACGGGATCGACGTTAGTTCGTATCCATACGATTTCAGAGGCTGCCAGCCATCCCCACTTAAATACTTTACTTCGACCTGATAACCGTTATCATTCTCACCAGCGACGCCCACAGCAATCCTTATTGTGAACTTATCATTCGAGTTTATTATGTCCGCATACTCGATTGCTTCCGAAATTGCTTCATTGATTTTTTTGATATCATTCTTGGCTTCAATAACCATAACCGGCTCAGAAGACATGCAAACAAGAAAATCCGGTTTCTCCAGCCCAAGCCCGATTTGAGGAAAATAGTCAACGATCTCCTGTTCTTCCAGGAAGTCGCCGTTCCGTTGCACATGGCTGACGTTCCAGCCGCGCCTTTCAGAGGTGCTCCTGATAAAATATCTTGTACGGCTCTCGGCACGCTTTTTTGGCATACAATATCCGACCTTTCACGCTTAGCAAAAGCTCCTTCTTCTGCAGCTTCAAAACTCCAACTCCAACTCCAACTCCAACTCCACAAATTCTATGCTGAAGTCAATATACCGACCAGCAAGGGAGTAAGGAAGCAAGCTGATGTCAGTATAACTTATTTGTTGTCCAATAAAACTCACAACTGGCTCTCTGCGGGCCACCTTTACAGGAGTTCGCCGTATCTTCTGACGAAGATTTTCTTGAACACGGTCACCAGCGCCACGTACAGCACTACCGTCAGCGCGAGCCACGCGAAATATTCGGGCGGCAGGGACGCGAGCCCGATCGCGCCGCCGAACGGCGTGAACGG
>WRBZ01000243.1 GCA_009784305.1 Synergistaceae bacterium | reverse complement strand
CTGTTCCTGAGCCATTTCTGAGGTCAGTTCGACCGGGAATCCAAAAGTATCATAAAGTTTGAACGCAACTCCGCCGGATAGTTCCGATTCGTTTCTTGACTTTAATGAACGGATTTCTTCATCAAGAAGGTTCGTGCCCTGGGTCAAAGTCCTTTCAAAACGCTCCTCTTCAACGCTAATGACCTGCTCTATCATTTTGCGGTGAGTGTTAAGCTCTGTATATGGATCCCCCATAATTTCAATGATTATCGGAAGGGTATCGCAAAGAAAAGGCTCCTCGAATCCGAGCAGTTTACCAAAGCGGGCAGCCCTTCTCAACAGGCGCCTCAGGACATAGCCGGAACCATCATTTGCGGGTAAAACGCCGTCCGCGAGCATAAAAACCACTGATCGGGAATGGTCGGCAATTACGCGAATCGCCATGTCGCTTTTGCTGTCGGAGCCATATTTTATCCCCGCTCTTTTGCAGGTATCCTCAACAAGAGGCATGAACAGGTCAGTTTCATAGTCTGTTTTGACATCCTGAACGAGCGACGTCAAACGTTCAAGCCCCATCCCCGTGTCTATATTCTTTTCAGGGAGAGGCGAAAGGCTTCCGTCTTTTTGCCGGTCAAACTGAGTAAATACGAGGTTCCATATTTCAAGATAACGGTCACAGTCACAGCCGACATTACATTTTGGGTTAACGCATCCGGCTGCAAATGGAAGCCCTCTGTCGTAATATATCTCCGAACACGGGCCGCATGGCCCCGTATCTGCCATGAACCAGAAGTTTCCATCCTCTCCGAACCGGAAAATGCGGTCGTCAGACAGCCCGATCGTATTGTGCCAAACATCGTAAGCTTCCTCGTCATCTTTATATATGGATACGGACATACGGGAGCCGTCAAGCCCCATCCACTCAGGACGAGTCAAAAATTCCCATCCCCATGTTATGGATTCCTTTTTAAAGTAATTCCCCCACGCAAAATTTCCCAGCATCTCGAAGAATGTATGATGTCTTGCCGTTCGTCCCACATTTTCAATGTCGTTCGTGCGCACGCATTTTTGACTGGTATGAGCGGAGGGATGTTCAGGGGCGCGCAGCCCCAGATAGAACTCCTTAAACGGCACCATACCGGCGATAGTAAAAAGAAGCGAAGGGTCATCGGGGATCAGAGAAAAGCTTGGTGTTGAACGGCTCCCTTTTTGTTCCCAAAAGCCCATAAACATTTTACGAATTTCTTTGCCATTGCGATATTTCATGCTGCACACTCCTGTATCCTGCTTTTCAAGCTCGGCTGGTTTAATAATTGGTTATTACAGATGTTTAAGTATATCATAAATGATAGAGCTTAGAGCTTTATGAAAGCAGTTCTCAGTTCAAAGCTCTATTGTTTTATTATCATCTTATAGAATTTAGTTTTCGGCAGGCTTTCGCGTATTTTCCAATCCTTGCGGTCAATGACCCTTCCGTCAAGTATGACTACCTGCCCGTGATCCGTTTTGTTGCGTATGAGACGCCCGACTGCCTGGCGTAAAAACGTTTTAGCTGTTGGCAAAGTGACGCGCATAAATGAATCTTTCCCTTCAAGCTCTCCGCGCGCTTGAGTCAGCGGGTCGTTCGGATGAGGGAAAGGGATGCGGTCGATTATCACCTGGGTAAGCCCGTCGCCCGGTATATCAACGCCCTCTCTGAAGGATACACAGCCAATTAGGACAGATGTTATATCCTCACGAAACCTGTTCAGCAGTTCAGCCTGTGAAAGCTCACCCTGTACCAGCACGTTGAATTTTCGCTGTTTTCTCTTCATCCGGGAAGCAACAACGCGCATTAGGCGAATTGATGAAAGAAGCACAAGCGTCCTTCCCCCGTTACTCTCGCATAATTTTTCAACGACGCGGGCTATGAGAGCGTCATAGGATGGAGAACCAACCTTTTCTTCAACCGGGATTATCACTCCGCTCATCTGAGTAAAGAAATCGAAGGGCGAACCCACCACCAAAGTTTCATCCGGCTTTATTCCCGTTTCACCTGACCAGAAATTGAAATCGTTTTCGATCGCGAGCGTAGCCGAAATGAAAAAACACTTATCAGGTTCTCCGACCATGATTGCTTCCGAGATAACATCGGGACACTTCACGGGAGCACTGCAGAGCGCACTGCCGGTACGCCAGTAAGCCCATTTGGGGAACTTGCTTACATCAATGCACCATGAGACAGCCTGCTGAAATTCTTTTGTTTCCCTTTTCCAGTTAAGCACTTCCGCAGCCTCTCCGGAATAGTGATTCTCATTAAAAGCGCCATCTTCAGCCGCGTCTTCGAGTATCCGCATCGGCCTCAGCATGGCATCTATGGATGCCGACAGTTCATTGGCTTTTTTTACAAGCCCTTCATCCTGACGGGTCATACCTTCTCCATCGCGCAGTAGTTGAAGAAGATCAAACAACGATTCAGCCTGAATACGGCATGTATCCATTTTTTCCAGAACTTCTTTCAGATCGACCGAATGTTTTTTTAAAAATTGTTCATGAGGCTGTATCTGACGAGGGCGAAACAGACGTTTAACATCATCCAATGAAGCCTCAATGGCAAAGGCTGAGCGGGCGCAATCCGCTATCCGGTGCGCTTCATCGCAAATCAGGATATCGTAAGGGACAGGAAAAGCTCCCATGGCGGCATGGGAGAAAAACAAATGGTAGTTTGCGACAATTATTTGCCAATCCTGAGCTGTTCTAAAATT
>WRBZ01000242.1 GCA_009784305.1 Synergistaceae bacterium | reverse complement strand
TTTCATCTCTCGGCTCTGTTCCCAGTGTTGCGCGCAACAGTTCCAGATGTGCTTTCAGCTGCGCGAGGAAACTAAAAAGCGAGTCAAGCGAGCGCGATCTTACATCCTTGATTATTGTATACCCTAAAACCACGATGACCAGTGTAATTGCTGAAATAACAATACTTATTGGCTTCGTTACCAGATCCATATAATCGGTAGGACTCAATGAGCTTGTAGTGGCCTGTGCCAACAATACGTATGGAATATGCATAATTGCGTATCCTCCGTCTATTCATTTTCATCACTATTGATGATGTGATACAGCTTTAGCGGCGTATTTTTAGCTTTTTGTATTTTTTCAGAATACCATAACCAATTGAACATTGATTTGCCAAAGTCTGCGTCAGTGGGGTAATGCTGCCTCTCGGTTCCGCCTATATAGAAGCACTTACCGCTTTTATCAAAATGTTCTTTTTTTGAAAGGTCGGCCAGAATGCCAATGTAATTTGAAATGGTTTCCAAAAGTTTTACCGATATATCCAGAGCGCTGTCTATTTGGCTTTTTTCATAAGGATTGGTTATGTTGGTCAATCGCTCCCTGATTATTTCCGTATTTAGCGTCGACAGCTTATACTTGTCAATTTCAGCTTCAACCTCCGAAACAATGTAATACCTGTAGCTTTCCAAGTAACTGATATGACTTCTAATGATACGATGCGCATGGGTATAATATCTACCGGACTCGCTTCTGAATAACAAACTTTCCCCGTGTTCGCTCCTGTACAACTCGGCGTAATGATAAACGGGGATATTATCATTTATCTTTGTTACATATCTTTGATCTTCCGCGAATGAGGTATATATTTCATTTCTGGCGTATTTATACACATCGTCAATAAAGCTCTTAACTCTTTCTCTGGTAATGTCATTGCGAAGGTTGCTATATGTAAATAACGGAAGTGAGTGTAAAAAAGCTTTAGAAGCAAAATACTCCCATTCTACGGAAGCCAATGCAAAATACCTGCCGGCTTTTGTGATCTTTATCCCAAAGCGATCTTCGTAGTCCTTTTTAAGGGCGTCGTCACTTGAGTTCCAGAGATCCCTTATTTCCTTGAGCGTGCCAAATAGTTCGTTTCTGGTAAAAACATCTGTCTTCCTATACTTGAGCATTATCAAAGGCGCCCAACTGGTCTCTTCTTTTTCACGCCGATACAATGCAAAAAGGACGTCCGCCACGAATCCAAGGTATGTATCGTTGCAGGAGCCGCGTTGTTTTTTTTGCGGCGATATCAATTTAAGGAAATCCGTTAAAGACAATGGATCGTGAGCTTCAGGAAATCCGGACAGCAATGTGGCAGTCCTGCGCCCCAGTCCGTGGTTCGTTTCAAGTACTTTGTCGATCTCGTTTTTATCGTCGCTTTCTAATGCGATTTCGCCTATTCTGCTTAAGTACCAGGGATTGGTTTCTTTTGCTACTAAATCCCACAAGAGTCTCGCGATGATCTGCCTTGCGCCAAATTGGACTTGCGCCTTTAACATTGCCGATGTTTCGTCCGCCGCCATCTTATTGAGCATAACGTAGTCCTTGATAACAGATTTTTTTCCTTTAAGCGCCCGGAAAAGGTTATCCGTTATTCGCCTCACATTGTGCGAATACCTGTCCTCTATTCTGTCCCATAATGTATTGCCCCTCCTGATCCTGGCTTCTATGCTGTCGTCAATTGCTTGATATACCGCTTCCCAAACATACTTATCATTGCTATCCGGGAACTCTATGTGATGTTTCAATAATATCGCCTTGACCTCAGGCTTTTGATAGAAGCTCATTTTTTTTGCGATTATTTCGCGTGCGTGAAAGGCATAAGTAGTTATCAAGTAGGGATTGTCAGAAAACGCATACCGGTTGTCGCGGGTAAAATCTTCATCTTCCGAATATGAAGTGACCTCCCTCATTACAAGTATGATCTTTACGAATATCTGGAATGGCGGGATATTGTAGCCCTGGTACTCCGATTCTTCCACCGCATCGCTGAACTCTGCGGTCTTTCGGAGATCCACTATTCTTTCTCCCAGTGTCTCAAAAACAGATTTTACGTTCGTTTGCGTCTCAGCCATTTTATTGAATGCTTTTAAGAAATTCTCAATGTCATGGGCGTGAACGATGTCCGCGTCAATGAAATGCTCGATATTATCTATTGCCAGGTAACACCTTGCTTTATAATTGATAACCGAGGTTATGTTATGTGAAAACAGTTGGAGAATGATGCATAGTGTGAGGAGGTTTTCAAGCGTGCTTTTAACGCTTTCGTCTATATCCGCGACAACTGATGCGCAAGTGGTAAAAACAGCTTTTTTGATATCGCCGATGTATGTCGCTTCGCCGTCTGCGATATCCCCGGTTCCGTATTGGTAATTGTCATTTCTGTTTGAAAACTTTTTTATTGCTTGAAAGAAATCATCAAATGCACTTATCGGCAGCGGGAAGAGTTTTTTATAGTTACTATGAATCGCTTTTAAATTGCTTCTAATAATCTCAATTCTATCCTCGTCGTCGGTGTTTTCTACCCCAGCATAGTCCATAATCGTATCAATAAAGCATTGGATCAGTTTTCTGGTGGCTTTGCTGCATGCGCCGAACTTGTTTTTCCAGATGGTTTCGCCAATATCATTCCCCCTGCTTCGCAAATCGATCAACAATAACTTATTATCCCCGCTTGATTCCACCATGTTCTTAACGGTAACTCTCA
>WRBZ01000241.1 GCA_009784305.1 Synergistaceae bacterium | reverse complement strand
TGCCGGTGCTATTTCCTCGGCGAATTCGCAGATATTGTTAGTCGCTTCGTCTGCAGTTTACGACATTTACAAGGTAAAATTTAATAAAGAACTCTCCGGAAGGAAATTAGTCTGGGCGACAAGGACCGCAGCACTTATCGGCGGCGGAGTAGCCATGATAATCGTTCTTAACCCTGCTGAAGCTGTAGTTATGCTTTTAGCCTACATATATGGTATCAACGCTTCAACGATTTTCGCCCCCCTATGGCTTGGCTTGTTCTGGAAACGGACTACGAAGGAAGGTGCTATGGCGGGCATGATTACAGGCGGGCTTTCGTACTTCTTCTGGGATTATTTCAAGTTAGGGGCGGCTACAGGGACAGGCTTACATCCTGTGCTCATTGGACTGGGTTTGTCGCTTCTGCTCACGATAGTAGTCTCGTTGAATACAAAACCAACGCCGCTTAAGTTTTTATTACCATATTTCCCATACCTGAAAGAAACTGCCGATCCTGCCGAATTAGCGGAAGCTTTAGCGTACGAGCGTGTCGACGGCGCGACCGGCGAGAAGATCAAAACAACCAGGTGAGAAAGGAGCATCATGTATGCCAAATAAAGAAAAAATGACGCCGAAAAGTAGGGTGCTTTCAGCAATTTACGGCGGGCGAGTCGATAGGGCGCCTGTCGGGGGCGTAACAGCCAGTGTGACCCATGCGCTTATGGACGAAGTTGGGGTATCATTCCCGGAAGCCCATACGGATCCTGAAAAAATGGCCAAATTGGCAGCTGCTAGCTATGAAATACTCGGCTTTGACACGATAAAAGTACCATTTAGTGTCTGGAACCTTACAGGCGCCTTAAACATGCCCATGGACTGGGGTACTCGCAATAAATGGCCTGACGGCAAAAAAATCATTTATACCGATCCCAGCGAAATTACTGTTCCCAGCGATTTGCTTGAACGGGAATCAACATCCGCTGTCATTGAGGCTATAAAAATACTTCGCAGGAAATATCCCGACGTTTGTATCGTAGGCACTGTAATGAGTACGGTAACTCAATCTTATAATCTGTTCGGTACGGAGAATATCATGCGCATGATTGCAACTGCGCCTGATAAGATGAAGGAAATCTGTCGCATTTTGAAAGAGCCTGTCGTCGAATATGCACAGGCGCAGGTTAGGGCCGGAATTGACGTACTCGACTTTGCCGATCACGCTACAGGGGGACTTATCAGCGCGGAAACATATCGTGATATTGTCATGCCGGTCCATAAAGAGATCCTTTCACGGGTAGAGTGTCCTTTGGTGTTGCACATCTGCGGAAAAACAGACGACCGTCTCGATTACATCATCGAAGCCGGTTTTCCGTGTTTCAATATCGATACGGCTGTTAACAATTACCAGGCAAAGTATTTGGCTAAAGACCGCATTTCACTTTGGGGCGGCATTTCCAATATCAATGCACTGCTTATGGGAACACCGGAAATAGTCAGGGAAGAAACTTACCACGCTTTAGACGCGGGGTTTGAGGTAGTCGGCGTAGAATGTACTGTACCGCTTCAAGTCAAGACAGAAAATCTTATTGCGATAGTTGAAGCCTCCAAGAGTTACGATTACAGCCGCAGGGATGGGCAAATGCTCGCAGATTTCGGACGGGGATTAGCGCGCGCCGCAGCGAGAAGCGGTAACGACAATCTCCTGGCGGAATTCGCGAAAACGCTCGTCAAGACAGCGTAAAGGGGGGGAATACTATGAGTAGAAATAAGTTTATGGGACAATTATTCTTCGAAATGTACCAGAACGACCCTGAAAAAACCGCTAAAATATTAGTAGATGCATACAAAGAAGAATTAGAGCGTATCCGAAAATTCGACGTAAAGGTAAAGCAACAAGATGAATTTGACGAAATCATAAAGGATATTTTGCCGCCCGATGAACCGTTTTCAAGCCTTGCGAAAGCAACAATGAAGGGCGAAGTGGATACTGTCGTCTTAATGGTGAAAAGCGCACTTGAAAATAAATATCCTGCACTCGACATTGTGACTAAGAGTTTAGTTCCGGGAATTCAAGCCGCGGCAGCCCTATACGATCAGAATTGGTTCTATGCTCCCGATCTTCTCATGGCGGGAAGCGCGGTACAGACAGCCACGCCTATCGCTATGGCGAAGGTGGAAAATGTTGAAAGAAAAGGCTTGATCATCATGCATGCCCCTAAAGGCGATGTCCACGATATCGGAAAAAATATCGTTAAAATCATACTCGAATCCAGCTTTTTCGAAGCGATTGACCTTGGCGTAGACGTCCCGGCTGAAAAAGTTGTTGCTACCGCAAAGGAGAGGCAACCAATCCTTATTGTAGGAAGCGCTCTGATGACTACGACAATGGGCGCTTTGGTCGATACGGGAAAAGCGCTTCAGGAAGCAGGTCTTTCTATTCCGTTTGCAGTGGGTGGCGCTCCGTTAACACAGAAGTATACCGAAAATATTCCATTGGGCATATACGGCGAGGGACCTAAAGACGCCGTGGAAATCGCTGACCTTGCCGCTTCGGGGCTGTCATGGCAAGAGATAAAAGCGAAAAAATATGTCGGCAAATGATAACAGCAATGAACTAACAGCATCAAATAATTATTCAGACCGGCGAAGTTAACTTTGCCGGTCTGTCATTAGAAAACAAGGAGTGATTTAATGAATAAGGAGGAAATTAAAAAAATTATACCGCATAGAGATCCCATGTTGCTTATTGACGAAGT
>WRBZ01000240.1 GCA_009784305.1 Synergistaceae bacterium | reverse complement strand
TCATTCTCCGTGCACGACCTGATTTCAAACTTGCTTACGGAAGCTATGCTTGCTATGGCTTCGCCTCTGTATCCTAAAGTGTAAATGGAGCCAAGATCTTCCGCTACTGATAGTTTGCTCGTAGCATGTTGAGCCACTGCGAGAGGAAGGTCCTCAAATGGGATTCCTCCGCCGTCATCCTCAACTATGATTTTCGCTTTCCCGCCATCCCATAACGAAACACGGATACGCTTCGCTCCGACATCAATTGAATTCTCGACCAATTCTTTGACTACGGAACCGGGGCGTTCCACGACCTCTCCGGCTGCTATTTTTGACCATACATCTTCCGGTAAAAGTTTAATCATAATTAGATATAGTTCCATAGATTTGACTATGAGTCAAGGCACAAATGTGTTATTCTTATTGAATATAAGACAAGAGATGAAAAATAAGGAGTGGAATTTTTTGATTTTTGAAGAAAAAGTAATTTCGGTATTAATAGGGGACAAGCCGCTTGTTTTTCGCACCGGGAAAATGGCAAAGCAAGCAAATAGCGCAATTGTTGCAAGCCATGGAGATACGACAGTGCTTACTACCGTTTGTATGTCGGATGCTGTGAGGACCGGGATAGATTTTTTCCCGCTTGTGGTGGATTTTGAGGAACGGTATTATTCAGCAGGAAAAATTCCCGGCGGATTCATAAAACGCGAAGGGCGTCCGTCAGATACCGCTATTCTGAGCGGTCGTATGACGGATCGTTCTATTCGTTCATTGTTTGATGAAACGATGCGTAACGAAGTGCAGGTGGTTACCATAGTGCTGTCGGTTGATCAGATATATCCTCCGAGCGTCCTTGCCATAAATGCCGCCTCCATGGCGCTTACACTGTCCGATATACCTTGGTGTGGTCCGGTTGGAGCTGTCAGAATAGGGTATATTGAAGGGACACTTATTGTAAATCCGACTGAAGCTCAAATTGCTGTATCGGAATTAGATTTGCTTGTTGCCGGGCATGATGATGGAATAACAATGGTGGAGTGCGGCGCAAAGGAACTACCGGAGTCGGTTTTGATAGATGCGATGGATTTGGCGCTGACTGAAATACGTAAAATAACATCTGTGCAGCGTGAACTGAGAGATATGGTCGGAAAACCAAAGAGGGCGATAGCAAAACCCGAATCATGTCCGGAGATCGATAACTGGATAGAAGATTCGCTGCGGGACGAGATTCGCTCTGCTGTCCTTATCCACGAAAAGGGCGAGCGCCATACAAAAACTGAGGAAATACGATTGAAAGCACAGGAACACTTCGCCGAAACTCACGCGGAGTGGAAGGACTACATAAATAACGTAATAGAGGAACAGATAAAGAAAATTATGCGGGCAACAGCCGTCAATGATGGAATTCGCGCGGACGGAAGGGCTATGGATGAGTTGAGGCCAATAACATGTGAAGTTGGGGTTTTACCGCGCGTGCATGGTTCAGCCTTGTTTACAAGAGGTGAAACTCAAGCTTTAGCCGTCACTACTTTGGGAATGATGGGAGAGGACGACCAGGTTCTCGACGGGCTTAAACAAGACGAGCCCTCCAAACGTTTCATTCTTCATTATAATTTCCCTCCTTTCTCTGTCGGAGAGGTGCGCCCAATGCGCGGACCAGGCAGGCGCGAGGTAGGGCATGGAGCCCTTGCCGAGCGCGCGTTGCGCGCGGTCATACCAGAAGAAGCGAATTTCCCTTATGTCATGCGCGTTGTTTCGGATATACTGGAATCTAACGGTTCAAGCTCTCAAGCGTCAGTCTGCGGCGGGAGCCTTTCCCTGATGCAAGCCGGAGTCCCTATAAAAAGGCATGTTGCCGGAGTGGCAATGGGTTTAATAAAAGAGGGCGATAAAGTTCAAATATTGACAGATATACAGGGGCTTGAAGATCATTACGGTGATATGGACTTTAAGGTCGCGGGGTCACGTAACGGTGTCACCGCTCTGCAAATGGACAATAAAGCTGGAGGCATAACACGCGGGATACTGGAACGTGCACTTGAACAGGCCAGGGTTGGCAGGATCCATATAATTGAAAGAATGGAAGAGGTTATTCCTGTGCCCAATCAGCTTTCACCTGACGCTCCCCGTATATCCCAACTTGTAATAGATACGGAAAAAATACGCGATGTCATAGGTCCCGGAGGAAAGATGATAAGGTCAATAACCCAAAAGACCGGCGTGAAGATAAATGTGGAAGACAGCGGTGAAGTGTGTATAGCGGGGGCAACTCAGGAGAAAGTTGACGAAGCAATGGCTATTATACGCGGTTTGACTAAAGATATAGAAGCCGGCGAGATGTATTGGGGTACGGTCACGCGTATGCTGGCATTCGGGGCTTTTATTGAGTGTTTACCAGGAAAAGAAGGATTATTACATATAAGCGAAGTAAGCACATTCCGCATTCCGAAAATCGAGGATGCTTTCAGCGTCGGAGATAAGGTTCTTGTAATAGTAAAAGAAATTGATGATATGGGCAGGGTGAACCTTACGCGGAGGCGTATATTGGACGATGAGCAGAGAATTATAAATGAGGGTCTTTCGGCTGCTATAGAATCGGAGAAGGATAGAGAAGAGAATCTAAAAAAGATAAGCAGCGAAGCGCGTCCGGCTGCGCCACGTGACAGAGAAAACGGAGCGGGCAAGGACAGAGACCGGAGACCGCACGGAGGCGGATCTTTTAGGAGAGACAGGAATTAATAAGGAATAGGGATTAG
>WRBZ01000239.1 GCA_009784305.1 Synergistaceae bacterium | reverse complement strand
TCGGTTCATCACGTTTGCTTCTCATGGATGGGCTCTCCGAATCGCTCTTAGGCCGCTTTGAACTGAACTACGCGGGACATTGGAGTCTTTCTGAAATGCAGAATGCATTTGGATTTTCTCCTGAACAGTATCAGTGGTTTGGCGGGTATCCCGGCGCCGCAGGTTTCGTTAATGATGAGTCCCGGTTCAAAGAATATATACGCAACGCAATCATTGAACCAACGATGATCCGTGATATCCTGATGACAACAAAGATAGATAAACCAGCGCTGCTTAAACAATTATTTGAGGTTGGCGTTGGATACAGCGCACAAATAATGAGTTTTAATAAAATGCTTGGACAGCTTCAGGACGCCGGCAATACCACGACATTAGCGAAGTATTTGAAGCTCTTGGATCAAGCTGGTTTACTGTCAGGCTTGAATAAGTATAGTAGACGCGTGCTCGAAACAAAAGGATCCATGCCAAAATTCCAAATACACAACACAGCGCTAATATCGGCAATGAGGACGAGCAACTTTGAAGAAGCTATCTTAAACCGGATGGATTGGGGCAGCATAGTAGAAAGTTCTGTTGGAACGCATCTTATAAGCCAAGTGAGCAAACAGTCGAACGCATCGCTTTATTATTGGCGTGAAAATGGGGTTGAAATTGACTACGTAGTTACACTTGGCAAGCAAGTCCTCGGGATAGAAGTAAAGAGCGGTGAAGAGAATATATCGAAAAAAGCAGCGGAAAAGTTTGCTGAACGTTTTCCAAACGCAAAATTGATATTAGTTGGAAAACATGGCATTCCTTATGAGATATTCATGAAAACGGATCTGTATGATCTCATTTGAACAAGTTCCCATTTGGTTTTGACGCATCATACATTTCCAACTCCAACATATTGGAGAATCTGGTCGCAAAGTTCAAACGGCAGTTGGGATAATATGTGTTATCATGTAAATTATCAGAATTAACGAGGGGAGTTTTTTTATATGTCAACAGTTGGTGTCAAGGGTTATTCATATTGCCTGAATCACGCGCCGGAAATGGGACTGCTGTATGGAACTACTCCGCATGGCGAACATAGAATGCGTGGAAATACGGAATTTTTGCAGCAGCTTCCAAAGCATTTGCAGACTTACGTACAGGCGAGGGATTATGCTCCAAATCAAGCCTATATAGGCGGCATTTCATACGAGGAATTTGAGAACAGCCCGCAGCCATGGTTTGAAAAACGGCTCGAAGATTCGCCGCGCTACGGAAAATTCGGGGAAATAATGCCCGAGGACGAATTTCTTGCCCTTATGGATATCTGCGACGTATTTGACCTTATTTGGCTGGAAAAAGAATTCTCCGCCGCGACGAAGGATAAACTCTCCCAGGACCCGGTAATAACACCTGAAATGATCGCAAGGATGAAGCCCGGCAAGGAACTTGCGGAGATCGAGACGGAAATCAGGGACAAAAAAGCGCTTCCTTTATATTATGGCGGTAAATTAGCCGGCTGCACCAGAAGCGGGCACGAGTTTGATGAAAACCTGTTCCCTATGGTCCTGATGGAAAATATCGCTTCCAAAGCAGGCGGAGTGCTCGCAGTCCTGCATCTGCTCAAAAATAGCGGAATGCACCCGGACGAGGTGGATTTTGTCATCGAGTGTTCCGAAGAGGGAGCGGGGGACGAAAATCAACGCGCGGGCGGAAATTTCGCGAAGGCGATAGCGGAGATCGCAGGATGTAAAAACGCCTCAGGCTGCGATATTCGCGGATTCTGCGCAGGACCGGCGAACGCCGTAATTGCAGGCGCCTGTCAAGTTGCAGCGGGAGCGCGTAAAAATATGATTGTTGTAGCGGGCGGCGCTATACCAAAACTTTTCATGAACAGCCGCGATCATGTAAAAAAGAACATGCCCGCGCTTGAGGATTGTCTCGGCAACTTTGCAGTGCTGCTTGTGCCGGATGACGGAACTGAGAATAATCCGGTAATACGCCTCGATAAGCTCGGCAAACATTCGGTCGGCGCCGGTTCATCACCACAGGCAGTCACTACCGCCCTCATTTACGATCCGCTTCAGGCTATGGGACTAAGTTTCAGAGATATAGACAAATACGCCGCGGAGTTGCAGATAAACGAAATAACTCTGCCTGCCGGCGCAGGAGACGTTCCGCTCGCGAATATCAAAATGACCGCCGCGCTTGCCGTTATGAAAAAAGCGTTTGAAAAACCGGACATGGATAAATTCATTAAAGAACACGGAACGATAGGATTTGCCCACACTCAGGGACATATACCTTCCGGTGTTCCCTTCATCGGATACGCCTGCGAGGCCATAAAAGCGGGGAGAATGAAGCGCGTTATGATAATAGGAAAAGGAAGCCTGTTCCTTGCGCGCCTTACAAACCTTGCGGACGGCGCATCTTTTGTAATTGAAGCATGCGACGCTTCCGAAAAAGGCGGAAAAGGCGCAGTAACGAAAGATGATGTGAAGTCGCTTATATTGGAAGCGTTATCTGAAATTGCCGGAAAACTCAAGTAGAAGGAGGCGCCTTTCAGATGAATGAAGTTAAAAAGTTAGTAGGCGAAGCGCTTTCTGAGATAATCAGCTCTGCAAGGAGCGGGGGGCCTAAAATAAAAGTTGGACTCATGGCTTCAGGCTCGGAACTTGGAGCTGAAGAACTCGCGAGGGGTGCGCGTATTGCCGCCGCGAGGCATGGGAACGTCATCCCTGTCATGATCGGCCCCAAAATTTCCGGA
>WRBZ01000238.1 GCA_009784305.1 Synergistaceae bacterium | reverse complement strand
GTCGCCGGGAGGGCCGCCCAATTCTGCGTTTCATCAGGCACTTTGTCATACTCAGATGAAGCGGCTGCCCGGAAAGCGGTTGACCAAATCGTAAACCGCGTAGTGAACGACTTATTGCTTGAACCCGGCAAACATGACGCCGGGGAGCATTATCCCTTATACAAGCATTATATGGATAACCCTGACTTCAAGGCACGATTGGAGGATTACGCTTTTGTCAAAGCCTATCTCGAACCTAAGAATGCCACGCGGGGCGTTCCGTCCATTACCGAACCCCCACCCGGACACGTTGACCCGGCAAGGCTGGCGAAACACCAGCACGCCGCTGTGTCGAAACCCTCTGCCAAGAGCGATGCGCATAACGTGCCGGTACACAAGCCCGTTTCAAAGGGCAAGCCGTCCCTGATGCTCTCAGAGCGGATCCAGCTACCCCGCCTGTCAGGAATGGCGAAGTGGGGAGGTCTGCTTGCAGGCTGGGAATAAAATCATTTTTACAATTGTTTGAAGGAGTCAATCTATGAATAGCACAACCGTTATTGCGCCCGCAATGGTTGCAAACACGGCTACGACCACCCCGATGGGGCGCGAGCCGGTAAAGTTGCTGCGAAGGATTGGCTCAACGACCGGGTTCTTCCTCAATATTCCGTTTATTTTTCTTGTAAAGAACTCGAAACTGTAGTATAATAAAGGTATCACGCCATGAGGAGGCTGATGCCAAATGAAGAAGAAAAATCAACTTTTACTGAGAAGATTTTTTCCGGAAGAGTACCTCAGAATCATTGAAATAATTGATAGCGATACAAAAATCATTATTCGGCTAAAGTCAGTTACAAGTGAGTGCGAGTGCCCCGGCTGTAAAACCACCCTTACCGAATTCCATGGTACTTACGAACGGAAAGTCCAAGACCTCCCTATCCTTGGTAAGAATGTCCAGCTCTTGATAAACGTGCGGGAATATCATTGCGATAATGAGGAATGCAGTGTGACGACAGTAACGGAGTCATATGATGGTTTTTTGGATCCATATAGCCGGATGACAGAGCGATGCGCCGACTTCATCTGTATGCTGGCAATGGAAACAAGCTGCGAGGGGAGCGCACGCATCTGTAAGGCGATGAACATCAATGTAAGCGGCGACACAATCATACGCCTATTGACGAAGCGTTTTGAAATGCAGGAGGAGTCCATATGCGGCACAGTAATCGGGGTTGACGATTTCGCACTTAAGAAGCGCCATAGATATGGGACAATAATAGTCGACGAAGCAACGCGCAAGCCAATAACATTGCTTGAAGGCCGGGATGGTAAGGGTTTGAAAGACTGGCTCCAGAACAATAAGCACATAAAGGCAGTAACGAGGGACAGAGCCTCTGCATATGCAGCAGCAATCCAGGAGGTCTTGCCAGATGCGATGCAGATCGCCGACAGATTCCATCTTCACCAGAACCTATTGGAAGCGATCCAAGAGACGCTGAAAACAGTGGTTCCGATATCAATAAAGATACCAAAAGCGGCAGAAGCAGAGGAAAGTGTTTTGGTAATTCAAGAGTCTGAAGGAGACGACAAAAAAAGAGCCTGTCAATGTGGAAAACTTTTTGGATTATGACGAGAGATGTGTACAACTTTTCAAGCAAGCAAACGATTATTATGCTGCGGGCTTCAGCAAACGGAAAATCGCCAAACTACTGGGTGTCAGCCGACAAACCGCAATAAAATACATCGGCGGAGATTTTGAAGCACTTTGCCGGAAAACGCTCCGAAGTGGCATGGATGCTTATCATGACTATATCGTTGAGTCGCTAGGATCAGGCATAAGCAGAAAAGACGTCTATGACAGTGTTGTTGCTATGGGGTTTGAAGGTAAGCAAACCTGCGCGTATGATTATATGAATAAACTCATTTCGCATTATGGAATGGAAGTCTCCATCTATAAAAGCACTTCGGCTGAGGCGATACAAAGAAGAAAGCAAATACAGGAGTACGATTATGTTACGCGAACGGCATTGTTCAAGTCTTTATGGATGAACATTGAGCTGCCATCAGATCACAAGGAGTACGCTTTCAACAAGTACCCAAAGCTATATGAGCTAAATTCATGTGTAAAAGAATTCCGGCAGATTTTTGATAAGGGCTGTATGCCGTATCTCTATCTGTTTATAGAAAAATACAAACGTTCAGACTTAAAAGCGTTAGCATCTTTTGCCAAGGGACTTGACAAAGACATCGAAGCTGTTGAAAACGCAGTTAGCAGTTCCTTGTCTAGTGGATTCGTGGAAGGTACTGTCAATAAACTGAAAACGACGAAAAGGACTATGTGTAGATACTCAGTTTATTAGTGCAGAAATTATCAGAATAAAAACGAAGCGAAAAGTCAAAAAAGGTGAGGAATTCTCAAAATCGAATAGACAAAATAAAAGCAATTCTCAGAATAAAAAGGGATTAAAACGGAACGAGCAATCAACAATAACAGAACGGCGGAAAATGTTGGGGGGGGAATTAACGCATAGGAGGACAAAAGCAAAAGATGGGCTTCCTTCCCCTGGTGGCAAAGCCACCAGAGGAAACGCGATTTGCTCACGTCCCCACGGGAGGCGCTCGGTTCGTGATCCCCAACACGTTTACCTACCCTCCAACCGCGGAAGGAAACCCACCTTATGTATAGCGCTAAGAAAAGCAATCGCCCATAGACAGTTGTTTCCACTGCGGCTTGTAGATTGCTTCGGCTTCTTGTATAACGCGATCCAATTTCT
>WRBZ01000237.1 GCA_009784305.1 Synergistaceae bacterium | reverse complement strand
AATGTTATCTGATTCCCTCAGAGAGCTTATGAGCGAAGATGTCTTTCCCGAAGCTCTTGAAGCAACGGCGCAAAACCCTGATTTATCCCAGCAATTGTTATTTGAAATATACCGGGAATATCTTGATTACCTTGAGCGGAACGGACTTATGGACAGCGCCCAGATACCTACGCGTACAAGAGAACTTATAGAAGGCAAAAAAATATACATAAAAGACGAAAAATTTGCGTTTATTGGTTTTCTTTCGTTCACAAACGCCCAAAAGAATCTTATTGAGTCAATGTCAAATAATGGGGCAGTAGTAAAATTAATTCAGCCGGAAGCTTTTGTTGAAGGTGTTTATGATGCTTCCGCTCAGTTTATAAAATATAAAATTGACAATGAAAACGCTTTTTTTTCCTTACGTGGACACGTAAACCATCACAGAAATTATTACTTGTATGAAACGCCTGATTTATTATGCGAACTGGACTTATTGGCAAGGGAACTTGCTTTGTGGAGTAAAAAATCAGGAGCTTTCGAGGAACAGGATTTTAAAGGATGGGATTCAATAGCGATATTGACTTCACCTGAAAGGATAAGGGCGCTTCATGGCGCTCTTTCCCGTTACAGCATCCCTGTGAATTTGCACACGGGCAAAAAAATTTCTGAGACTCCTTTGGGATATCTGCCAAAGAAGATTTTCAATGCCTATAAGAATGGCTGGCAGGCTAAAGAAACGGCTATGCTTTTGGCTCATGCCTGTTTGGGAGGAAGCATATCGGAGTCAGAAATGATGTATCGTGGGCCGGTTGGGGAGAGCAACTGGATGAAACTCATGTCCGACAGACAAAACTCTGTTGGGATAAAAGCTTTTGAAGCGATGACAAAATTCTGCAGGGCAATAAATAAAGGAGGAGTTCCTGTTGCTCTTCTGAAAGCATTGTACGAATTTACGCGGAAGAGTGGATTATGGCTCGACTCTTTGCGGCATTTCGTGATTGAAGACTACAGTGGCAAATTTGATCCCGAACTGCGCGAACTTTCGAGCGCAATAATTGAGCTTGAGCGCAAACTTCTTTTCATGAAAGAGTTGCAGCCTTCAATAGGCAATGCGGGAAATCAAATCCTTAAAGGCTACGCTGCTATGGAATTTTTGGATCAATGGGCTGAGGAATCTCAAACCTCGACCAATCCATACATTTCGGGGGCGGTATCTGTTTACTCAAGAATTCCATCCCTCGCTTATTTTGATACTCTGATAATTACGGGCGTTACGGCGAAAGAGTGGCCCGGGAACCTCTTGAGTTTATCAATTATCAGCGAGCAAATGCGTGAACGTGTCAATGAATATGCGGCTCCGGATTCAAAACCAACTCACTTGACTACACTGCATGAGAAGCGTATTCAGAAAGAGGCTTTATTGAAGAGATTGTTTTATTCCGCCGAACGTTTTGTAGTTATCTCACGTCCTCTTGCTGACGGCAAAAACCGGCCGCTATTGGAATCTCCCTGCCTCATATCCGCTTTTGGATCTAAAGATTTTGTGAATGTAGGCACGATTCGAAAGGCTTTTTCCGACTTGCTTCCGAAGGATTCCCCATATTTTTACGAAATCGAAATTGATTTCGACCGCGCAGGCAAGAAAAAGGATGCGCCCGCCGCGTCCGGTGAAAACAATAATATTGTAAGGATAAGCACGTTGGACGAGCTTGTGGAGTGCCCTTACCTTTACTGGGCAAGGTATATAAAAAGAATAAAGGAGCCTGTGAATGAGCTTTATAATAACGCATTTGCCGGCAATCTTGTCCATGACATTCTGGAAGCAGCTTGGAAGAAAAAGCTATCGTCGTATGATGACTTATCCCAGATCGTTTCCTCGTTATGGGAAGAATTAGAGAATAATAGTGGCGGCGATTATTTGTCCGTATATAAAGATTTATTTACTGATAAAAGACTTGTACGCAGAAAAAACCTTCTTAGGTCGAGGATCATGAAAACCGCTGAATTGCAGGATGAGATAGAGGAAAGAATGAATTCTCGCACTGATAAACGAACGGATATCAAATTTGAACACGAAGTTTCATTTGAAATGGGAGGACTAAGCTTTACCGGGCGATGCGACCGCTTAGATATATTCAGGGATGGCGTAGTAATAATCGATTATAAGACTGGGAAAGCGCCGTCAAGTATGCTGCAGCTTGGCAGTTATGCCAAAGCGTTAAAAATGAACGGCATGGAAATTATGGGCGCCGGATACATTTCTCTTGTTGATGAGAAGTTTTTCGGCGTACTTAACGGACATTATTCAATGATATACACAGGCAGGGAAACTAAGAAAAGTGTTGAAGAACTGCTCAATGACACGGAACAGGGAATAAGTTCCGCAGTTCAGGTTTTAAAGAGTGGAGAATATAAGCCTAATTATGATTCGGCGCTTTGCAGGTATTGTTCTTATAAACCGATTTGCCGTTACGCGGAATTCAGAGATGAAACTGATTTGTAGGGTATATCTTCCTATCAAATCTGCAAAATGGGACGGAGCGATCGACCGATGGCAGGCGTGGTATATCCTGAATGAGGCAGGAAAAGCTATTGGATTAAGTCATATCGGAACGCATACACTATGGAAAACGTTCGGGTATCATGTGTTTCAGCGCTCAGGCGGCAACCTGGCTCTTGTTCAAAAGCTGCTTAACCATTCGTCCAGCGGGGATACATTGCGCTATATCGGGCTTGACCGCGAGCAGATGGATAATGCTTATTTGGAGTT
>WRBZ01000236.1 GCA_009784305.1 Synergistaceae bacterium | reverse complement strand
TTCCATATTCCCATTTCAACAAAGGGGATGCGCGTAAAATACTGCCGTCTCCATATTTTTCGTAAAGGTTTGGAATACGGACATAATTGCCATAACTCGCGCGCAAAAACAGATTCTCTCCAAATTGTTTCGATAAAGCAACGTTCCATGTCAGCGCGTCATCGTCTTCCGCTTTATTCCATCGTATAAGCGGAGACAACAACATAGTCCCGGCATCGTCAATATTTATAGTATCCTGCAAAACTAAACTCGTCTGGTATGAGGATGCTTTCATATTATTCAATTTTCCATCAAGTTTTTCGTCCGAATAATTCGCTATAAACTCAATCAGATTTCTCTCTCCGGCTTTAAAAGAAGCGTCATAGCCTACATTTAAACGTCTCGTCGAATACTCGTCCCATTTAGTATTCCCGATTGTCATATTTGGGTCTTCAAATTCTTTGTTTTGATTGAGCCATGCAACGGAAATCCCCATATCAACTTCTCCAATTTGAAAACGTTTCCCTAACTGTAAGTTCAATTGTTCGGTCGTCAAACTTGCGCCTGAAGTTTCAGTTTGTTTGTCATTCCCTGGCGCTGACCGCGGTAACTCCTGGTATCTTTTTTGCCATTCACCGCGAAACGCAAGTCCATCTTTTTCCCATTTAAATAATAAGTTATAGCGGTCAAACCCATTGTTCCTTCTGCGCGCATAATAGTCATCATCGAAATTATCCGGAGTGGCGTTGTCGTTTTCATAGGAAAAGTTTCCCGCATATCCTTCATATCCTGCGCCCAAGAAATAATTACCGTCAAATAACCTGCCCGTCCATGAAAGTGCAGCGCTTTTTTTGCCAAAAGAGCCTATATCTGCGAATAAACTAAACTCCGGTTTATCTTTAACTCCGCGAGTCACAATGTTAATAACCCCGCCAATACCTGCAACTCCAAAACGGGCGGGAATATAGCCTTTGTATACTTCAATTCTCTCAACATTACGGAAAGGTATGGCTGACAGGTCAAAGGCAGCATCACCGCCGGTATTTGCCAACTGCCCATCTATATAGACAGCTACCTGAGATGATGTACTGCCCCTTATTGAAGCCACCGTATACTGCCCTCTTCCACGTAATTGCGTTACCTGTAATCCGGGCACCCTTTCCAGAAGGGTGGGTAGATCATTCACTTCTCCTTCAATTTGTTTAACACTAATTACCGTCACAGACCCTGGAGAATAATCTGAATCCTCCTGAATCCGTGAACCGGAAACTGTCTCCTCGGATAATTGGACAACCCCCGCAAAAGCGGGCGCGGTTAATGTAAATAAAGCGCACGCTATGATAATGATTCTGTATTGATTCTTACGTAATACTAAAAATTTCATGAATAAAGCCGGCAGCAATATCCAAAAAGGAAAAGCGTTTGAACTGCAGCCTCCTTCTGGAGCAACCTTTACGTCCTCAACGCCGACATTGGAGGACAATACTGATTGATATGCGCTACCGCCCAGACTCACGGGTAAATACTCCCTGTAAATCGTTCCGTTTTTATTATAGATTTTTATGCTGCCGCTATATGTGCTGTAGTCTGAAAATAAAGTGATAATAGTATCGTTTGACGTGTCATAATCCATGCACGTTATTGAGCCATTAGGGAATGAAAACAATGATGAAACTGTATTATCACTTGGATTGAAGCGATAAACAGATGATTTTGTCTGATAAGTATCGACATCCATAACGCTTGATACCGCTATGTACATTCCGCCGGATTCGGGGTCAATAGTAATTACCTGGGGTTCGTTCATTTCTGCCGGGATTCTATCACCTGACCATAAATCAATCTCGCGCCTACTTTCAGTCGCTATATTTATTACTTCCAATTTTGGAGTGTTGCCGGCGACGCCTTGAGCTCCGCCTATTGATATTGTATAGACCTCTCCGTTTAACATCGCCATGTCCATAGGATTCCTGTTAAGCTCCCATCTTTTCATTATTTGAAGCGTTTCCGGATCTATTTTTAATAGTTCTCCTTCCATATGCTCAACCCAGGGAAAATTACCTAAAGTTTGATAGCGTTGCATCAACACAATGAAAGCTCCGCCGCTTTCAAAAATTTTTTGACCATAGAATTTATAAACCGGGTCATCCCCGGATAATTTGATTCTTTGTGAGAAATTCCCATTGTTGGGATCAATTTTATACAGAGCGGAATCATTTCTATAGCTCCCCATGTCCAAAAGAAAAAGGGATGATTTATAGTAAACGCCGCTGTGAATATTGTGAGCCCCTATGCTGTTGCTAACCAAGGAAGGAGAGGAAAGTTTTTGCCTGTCATATATCTCTATTGTTCCGGAGTTGCGCAATGCTACGACCAGTTTCTCATTAATTCCGGAATCGCTTTGATTAAATGGAATAAGCCTGATATCTCCGTCCGCGAAACTGTTTTGAACGCTTGCGGTATCCTGGGTTATAACTCCGATTGTAGATGTTGAATAATCAGTGGTTGAGTAAATAATATTTCCGTATGCTAAAACCGGAAAAAGGAAAAAGGACGCAAGGATAAACACAACAAACTTCAAATTAACAAACTTCATCAAACTGACCATCTCCTAAATGTTTAAATATAAAAAAAGACCGTACTCCCACGCCCAGGGTAATACGGTCTTTTTAGCATACATCATAAAAAAAGCCGCATCGCGCCCGCGCACAATACATAAAAGCCTGCTTTGACCGGTCTCCTGACTCCTGTTCAACCTACTTCCACACCTTCCCGGCA
>WRBZ01000235.1 GCA_009784305.1 Synergistaceae bacterium | reverse complement strand
GCGATCAATACCAAATACAAAGATGTTCCTCCTGACGAAAGAGAATTTGAAATAGAAGCTACAGTGCTTCGGCAGTCGCTTGCTTTAGTTTATCCTGTAAATGATAATGAATTTAACGATCTGCTCCGCAGGCTAAAATCAAATATTGTTGTCAAAATGGAGCTGGGTGTATTTATCGAGGATAAAAATCGCCCTCATCAGTCATGGCTGCCAGCCAGACGTGCTAACATTGACTTTTTCTTTTGGGACAGATATAAGAAATACCTTGAAGAGATAAAACATTGGAATCCAAGAGTAACAGCAACACTTGGACGTGTATCGGATGAAATCGTTGATTTGCTCGGTGATCCTCGAAGCAGTCAGAGATTCGATCGGCGCGGCCTTGTACTGGGAGATGTACAATCGGGGAAAACTGCGAATTATACAGCCATCTGCAACAAAGCGGCGGACACAGGCTATCGCGTTATTATTATACTTGCTGGGACGATGGAGAACCTCCGACAACAAACGCAGGAACGCCTTGATGCTGAATTTTCCGGCAGACTGAGCGAATATTTTCTTGATCCGTCTAAAAAGGGAATACAGAATTGGTCTGTAGGTGTTGGAAGATACGGAAAAACAGACAAAGACGGCAAAGAGAAACGCATCGCATCTTTTACATCCGTTATAAAGGATTTCGATGTAAATATCCTAAAAAGCAATAACTTATCTTTGCTCAGTGTCAGTGATCCTGTTTTAATCGTTGTAAAGAAAAATAAAAACATCCTAAACAACCTTATCCGCTGGCTTCGCAGCAATAACACCACCAGCGCATCAGGATTGATTGACTTGCCGATGCTGCTGATTGATGATGAAGCTGACAATGCATCGGTTAACACAAAAAAGGAAGACGAAAACCCAACAGCCATAAATGATGCCGTTCGGAGTCTGTTAGCACTGTTCCGGCAGTCATCATATTTAGGCATCACTGCAACGCCATTTGCGAACATATTCATTGATCCCGATACAACAGATGAAATGAGATCAGACGATTTATTCCCAAGAGATTTTATATATTCTCTTTCCCCGCCTACAAATTATATTGGAGCAGAAAGTATTTTCGGTGAAGACGCTCAGTTTGGAGATGCACTTGAGCCGATATATCCAGCTGAGATGACCAGCTATTAAAAGTCAAGCTTTTTTTCTAAAAAAAATTTCGTGGTAAAAAGTGGGTACGGCAAACAAGCCCCAGACAGGCGCGAATTTTTGAGAGATAGCCTGATCTCTGCTCAAAACTCGCCGCAAGCGGCTTCATTTTTCACATAGATCAGGCTATCTCAGCTTTTCGGGATCAAATGGAATGCCTTTGGTTTCAAGAGTGAAGATAATGCGAACCAGCTTTCTAGCCATGTGACTTAACGCAACGGATTCATGCTTACCCTCGGAGGCTTTCTTTCGGTAATAAGCAGCGAATACTTCGTTATGAAGCCGAAGCGGACGGCAACAAGTCAGCAATGCGTTACGAAGAAAAGGCGATCCGCGCTTGACCATATGACCGTTATGCTCAGAAGTACCGGACTGAAAATACCCCGGCTCCAGCCCGGCAAAAGAAAGCATTTGCCCCGGATTCTCAAAGCGTGAAAAATCGCCAAACTCCGAAATGATAACGGCAGCCGAAACCGTACCGACTCCTTTGATCGACAGTGTCGGTGGATTCAACTCCTCAACAATTTGGGATATTTCAGATTCAAGCCCGTCAATTTTACAATCAATCTGGGAATGCAATTCTAAAAGCGTTTGAAGTTCGACACCGTAACATTTTTCATACACACCGACCGTGTTTTTCGCTAATTGTTTCAAAGTCACAAACTTGTCCATTGAAAACCTGCCACGGGATTTACGCCGCAGAATATCATAAGAGCGCGCGTTCATGTTTGAAATAGCTTCCGGCGTCGGATAGTTAGCCAGTATGTACAATGACGTTACGGAAAACTTGTTATCAAAAAGCGGTTTAAACTCCGGGAAAATACAGTCAAGGACATTCGTCATCCGCACAAGATAGGAACTTCTGATGGAGACGAGCCTACTCCGAAGCCGTGTAAGCTGCTTTAAGGCGAACTTGTTGTAAAATTCCGTACGGTGCGGCCGATAGCCTTTCTCAAGCAAATATCCCGCTATCGCTTTCGCGTCAAGCCTGTCCGTTTTTGTGCGGCGAAGGGTAGTACTGTTTATGTGTTTCTTGATGAGCATAGGATTTATCTCCATAAAGTCAAATCCGATTTTTTCAAGAAACAGTTTCAGATTGATGCCGTAGTTGCCGGTAGCTTCCAGTCCAATCCGAACATTTCCTTTGCCGCACAAATTCAATTCCTGCTCCAGCTTTCTAAACCCTTCGGCATCGTTGGTGAACGAGAAGCCCTCGTTTATCACTTCCCCGAAGTCGGAAAGAATGAAACAATCGTGCTTGTACTTTGAGATGTCGATACCCATGTAATTCATTGGCAGTCCTCCAAAAATATATTTCGGCACGGCATGTTTGCCCGCAGTATTTCCGCCAATGTATTCACGTGCATTAAACGTCAAGCGTTAACCAGCTGATTACCAATTGAGACGGATACTGCGGTTTGAGTCACCTCGAAACAGTCAAAGCCATAGTATGCATGAACAAATCCGCAGTGCCACATCTATTATACCAAGCGGGTAGCTAACCCCGCTGATACAATCAATTTTATGAAAGGGGATAATAATGGAGTTACCCCATAAAATGAGATAACTCCATTATACGTGAATG
>WRBZ01000234.1 GCA_009784305.1 Synergistaceae bacterium | reverse complement strand
TATTTCAAGTTTTATTCCTTCGGGTAAACGCCTTTCAATTTCAACAAGGTTTTCCCTTACCTCTTTGGCTATTTGTATGACATTCGCGTTAGGACGCGCTGTCAGGTCAACCATGACCGATTCTCTTCCGTTGAAACGGGCGCGCCTTCTCTCTCGTTCCAGGGAGTCTTTGACTGTAGCTATATCGCCGATGCGGATAACTCTTCCTTCTCCAAGCGATATAGTTATATTTTCGATATCGGATGGACGAACAGGCTCCCCCATCATTCTCAATGACACTTCTTTGGAACCTGCCGCGATAACTCCAATAGGGGTATTCTCATTTGTAGTTGAAAGAAGTTTTCCAAGCCTTGCTACGCTTAAATTATGCGCTTTTAGGTTTAACGGATTTACCTCTATTTGTATTTCACGCCTTCGCCCTCCGATGACGTCCGCGTTTGCCATCCCATTGATTTGAGTGAGCCGACGCGCTACATCCTCCTCTATGAGGTCCCTTATTTGGCTTGACGGATAATTTGAAATTGCTACGATGGTCATAAAGGGATCGGCATTTATATCATATTTATCTACTACAGGCTCCTCCGCGTTTTCTGGGAAACGGTTTGCCTGAGCTCTGACGCGCGTTCCAATGTCCATTGCTGCTTGAGTAGGGTTAACTCCGTAAGCAAGCTCCGCTATTACTATCCCCACCCCCTCACGCGCTATTGCCCTTACGCTGTCTATACCTTCCACAATTGAAATGGCGTCCTCAATGGGTTTAATAATCAGCCTTTCTATTTCCTGTGGCCCTGCCCCGCTGTAATTCATTCGAACCATGACAACAGGAATATCCATATCTGGCAGTAAAGTTACCCCTATTTCAGTATAAGAATAGAGCCCTAATAAGATAAGCACTATTGAAATTACGCTTGTTAGAACCGGCCTACGAACGGAGCTTCTTATTAACCACATTACTTGTTCCTGTCAGCGATATCCGCACTTACCGCGTCCTGGTTTTGTATCCAGATCTTAGCGCCGTCGTAAGCGCGATCAACGCCTTTTTGCACTAATTTTTCACCTGCAGACAAGCCATCCAAAATCCTGACCTTCATATCAGTTATTCTTCCTCGTTTTATTGGACGTTCAATAGCTGCATCTCCCGAAGCAACATAAACCACAGGCCTTCCGCTGACCTCGCGTATTGTTTCGTATGGCACGGATAAGGCGCTTGTTTCTTTTTCTATCAATACCAAGCTCTCAACCATGCTTCCAAGTTTAAATGAATACATGGCGGGGTCATTCACTGTGAGGACACAGTTATAAAGTCCGGTTGCCGAGTTCGCGACCGGGTTTATTCTTCTGACAGAGGCGTTTGCCCAGCCTTCTTCCGTTTTTACTTTTGCCGGCATACCGGGTTTTATTAGGGATGAGACGTTAGGCGCAACGTCAAGCGTTATTTCTATATGTGACATGTCGGCAACTTCAAAAAGGGGTTTTGAAGGGCTGCTTAATTGCCCTGTTTCCGCGTCGCGTTTTATGATTATGCCTGAAATAGGGGATAGAATTTTCATTCTCGATAAATCGGTGGTCAGTTGTTTTAGATTGGCTTGGGAGTCTCTCAATAATGTGAAAGCCGTTTCCAACTCCTGAGCGCTGCTTCCGCCCGCTCTTTGCAGGGATTCCAATCTGTTATGGCGCGCTTCAAGTTCTCTGTTTCTCGCCCTTGCAGCCTCCACTTTTTCAAGAGATGTCTTATTATCCAGTAATGCAAGTACTTGCCCTTGCTTAACCGTGTCGCCGACTTCAACCTGTATATCTATCAAATACTCCTGATGATTTGCGGAAACTTGTGAAAGCCTTGGTGCATTTACCGCGCCATAAAGAGGAAGCCAGTATTCCCACGCCGAATCGTTAATTTCGTATAAAGAAACTGGGATTCCATTTTGTGCCCTAATAGCTGCAACGCTTACTGATCTTATCGGCTGAGGGCGGTTAATAATTTTCCAGACGGTGAATCCGCATCCAAATAAAATCAGGGTGATAAAAAGCAAATAAGTCGGTTTTACTCTCAAAAAAACTTCCCTCCAGTCAATACACAACTATGTATTATATATCGTAATCAATAATATGGAGATGATGTGAAGATTTTTTAATTAATTCACAAAAAATAAGCATAACAGCGTGTAAAATTATTTTGTTTTACATTTATCACGACTCGCCCGCAAGACCTTGCCATTCATACCCTGAAGGGCACACGTGGCGAGGATATAGCGGGCTCACTGGATAACTCCATCAACACTTGGCGGGAGATAACAACAAAAAACTTCCGCCGAGTGGGTGTTCGTTTATCGTAGATACATCATCCAAACATTCTATCAGGCGAATTTTAAACACGAGGACTAAAGATGGGCATTTAATCCGTAATAAGTTATAGCCGATAAATACTATTAGAAAATAAAAACTATTGGAGGATTCTAATATGAAAAATCTTAAAGTATCAGTGAAGCTTTTGTTAAGTTTTTCCATTGTTGCCGCGCTTACAATTATAGTCGGCGTTGCAGGTGTTTTTTCACTGCGTAATATGGGCGCTTCCTATTCCGATGCCATTGCTTTGCATGGCGTACCGTTAGCCACAATGGCACATGGTTTGTCAGACCTGCAAAACACGGCAACGGATATGCGCGACTCTATAATATATGCCAGCGAAAAGAACATACTGCGGGATATTGAATCCAGTGGACGTGGAGCCGCGAAACGTTTTGAGGATGCTATGGTAGAATATCGCAAAACAATTGT
>WRBZ01000233.1 GCA_009784305.1 Synergistaceae bacterium | reverse complement strand
TCCCATTTTATTCAGGGTGAGATTTATGAATATACCATTCGTTATCTTTCTTTTCATTACAATATTAGCGGCGGTGTTGATTTTAGCATATACAATTCAATGCGATTTTCAATCAATAAAAGCTTCTAAACAGCTTATCATTGCCATCGAAAACAATGATTTAAATATGGCACGTGATGTAATAACTCAACACCCAAAAAGCGTTAATACTCTGCCTTCTTCCAGTCCAAGGTGGTGGCAAGTACTTGCTGAAAAGCCGAATGTTTATTACCCACTACAGGAATCTTGCTACCGGGGAAGATATGACATAGTAAAGCTTCTCATTGAGAATGGAGCTGATTGTAATTTAGTTTGGAAAGGAATAAGTAGTAGTAAGTCGCCGTTAATGTGTGCAGTGTTATCCGAAAGTGAGCGTAATAGGGATATAATTGAGTTATTACTTATGAATGGCGCGAATATAACCCAAAAAGATGATGAAGATAAAACCGCATATGATTATGCTGTAATAATCGATAATTTGGAATTAGCGGAATTATTAAAGCCCCAATAAATTAGGAGTTAGTTTTAGGTCACGAAAAAATTTCTCTTGGGAGTGTCGGCTCGCGGACTGTTACCGACTCGGCGGAGAAAGGACTCAGTTGGAGCAAAGCCTCGCGTTCATCCATAAGAATCGCCTTAACACATTCAGAGTGAAGACGGCGAACACGGAAATAAAGCGACTAATAGCCGCGATGAAAAAAACACGAAAAAAGTATATAATAAGAATTTCTATGAATTTGATTAAAAAGGCACTGCTTATCCTCCCGGCGCTTACTCTCACCTTATCACTGTTTGCCGGGTGCGTAAAGTCGGAGCAAAGCAAAGGGTATGAATATACCGAATTCTATTCCGGCCCTGAAACAATTTATCCGGACAATATGCCTGCGGCATCCAGCGATATCCCGAAGAGACAAAAACCAACCAAGGGATTTATTACATCTTCCATGTTTCCGACAACTCTTAATGATTTGATTTACGACCCATCGTTTGCAGAGTCAATCGACTCTTTGTACCGAGTCACAGTTGACCGCGAGTTACCTGCGAAGGACGCATCTAAACTGCGCGGATATGTGCAAACAAAGGGTGAAAGGAACTCTTTTTTTGAAATTACTATATGGTACGATTATATCCGGGAAGAGCAAGTGTGTAAAAAGCAAATAATCACGCAAATTGGAACTAAGGAGTTTCAATCTGAACATCAAGGATTGCTTCAACTTGGAGAAAGCTATGTCTTGCTTTTAGCAAGGCAATTTAGTGATTGGGATTTTACAGGACTTATAAGCTATAAATGCACATTTCATATATTAGTTTCTTCCGGACAAGAGTATTTTGTACAAGACAGCGAACGTCTGCCCATTCATGAGGGCTATAACAAAGGCTACGCAGAATTTAAGCCATTCCAAATCGATGACCACAGGCTCAATCAAGCAGGTTTTATTGCATACGATAGTAAAGAATTAGTATCTGAGATCCAGAGTCTTTTTATTCTTCTTGTAAATGAAAATGATGAATATATTGCACCATCGTATGATGAATATAAGGAATACGTACGGGGCAACTTTGAAAACCGAGAAAAATTTACCAAGGAAATGAAGTAATTCTCGTAAAAGATAATTTGCTTCAGAAGGCATGTTTGTTGGAGAGGGTATGGGAACAGGAGCCATAATGCAAAAAGCGAATGGTTTCTCAGTGCGGTTCTCCGCAAAATCACAGTATGGTATTGACTACAACCAGAATCGTTTCATGATGTGCTAAACGATGGCAGGGCGTGCAAGAGTGGCGATCAAAACCGGAATATCCCACATCATGATAAGTGAATTGACAGATAACTCATCTTTTATGACGACGTAAGGTGAAGAAACGTCCCTATGTTTGAAATCGAGGTTTAAGAAATGAAAAAGTTAAACTACTTATTTATGGCGGTATCAGCTTCCGTCTTTTCCGTTTTGTGGTTGTTTTTATGCAACGTGGTCGGCTTCTTAAACGACATAAACGAGTTGACGATGATTATTGTCTTTGCTGTTGTTGCCATTTGCATAGCTTTACTATTCTCGCAGAGATACCTTACTCAAAAAGACATGAGCAAAGGCAAGAAAACGATTCGTATAGCTTTAACTGCTTTACTCTTACTTGCGCTTATGATTGGCGTTTTCTCCTTAGCCATTTTCATGCTCTTGTCATTAGGATAGTAAATTAAGCAGGGCTTATGTAAGCCCGGGGTCGGTTTAACGTCTCGCGATCGATAACCCACTACCGCAGCCATATCACACCGTAGAAGCTCAATAGCATCGCCGAAAAACTCCACCCGCTAAGGCTTTGTTTTCTTGCCTTTGGAGCGTTTCGGTGGTTTGCTTTTTGCCGCTTTTTTCTTTTCCTTTTTCGCTTCAGCTTTGTCGGCCGCGGCTGTTCCGGACGTAGCCGATACGCGCGTCACGGCGAAGGTGGCGGTTATAATCTCCCGCGCCCCGGCATCGAGCAGCGCCGCCGCGCAGCCGTTGAGGGTGTTTCCGCTGGTCATTACGTCGTCGCAAAGCAGGACGCGCTTGCCTCGCACGCTGTCCGGGAAGGGCACAGAGAACGCCCCTTTGAGATTTTCGGCGCGCTCGGCGAAGGTGAGCCGGTGCTGGGGTTTGGTGACGCGGTTTTTCTCGAGCGCGTCCGAGAGAAGCGGTTTTGAGAGCAGTTTCGCCACGCGTTTTGCCAGCAGCGCCGAGTGGCGGCTTTCGCCGTTCTTATGCGCCGG
>WRBZ01000232.1 GCA_009784305.1 Synergistaceae bacterium | reverse complement strand
TATAGTAATAAAATCCGCTTTTTTCCCCGGCTCGATGCTTCCGACGTCCCGTTCTTTGCCTATCGCGCGGGCAGCGTTTAAAGTACATGCCATGAGAGTTTCATCCGGAGTCATATTCATTCCCAATATCCCAAGCATAAAGACAAAAGGCATGGACTGACAAAAACTTGTACCCGGGTTGCAGTCGGTAGCCAGCGCGACTTTAACGCCTGAATCAAGCATTTTCCTTGCTCTCGCGAAAGGTTTTTTCAGGCTGAGCGCCGTTGTGGGAAGGAGGACTGCGATAGTCCCGGCCTTTGCCATAGCGGTTATTCCTTCATCGGAAGCCGCAAGCAAATGTTCCGCAGAAAGAGCCCCGACATCAGCCGCAAGGGATGCACCGCCGCAAGAGTGTACCTCGTCAGCATGGACTTTCAGTTTTAGACCGGAAATAGCCGCTGCGTTAAGCATTTTACGGCTCTGTTCAACGGAAAAAACACCCTTCTCGCAGAAAACATCAAAGAACTTGGCAATCCCCTGAATTTTAACAGCTTTCAGCATATCGTTGATAACAAGGTCCACATATTCTTCAGTATTCCCGCTGTATTCAAGCGGCACGGCATGGGCGCCCATGAAAGTCGGGACTACATCAATGGGCATTTCACGCCCCAATCTCTCTATCACGCGCAGCATTTTTAGCTCAAGTTCAGTGTTAAGCCCGTATCCGCTCTTTATTTCAATCGTGGTGGTGCCGTTTACAAGCATCTGATTAACACGAATCGAAGATATTGTAAACAGGTCGTCATCAGAAAGGGATTCCACGCTGCGCACCGAGGAATGGATGCCTCCTCCTGCCTTTAGGATATCGAGGTATTCTTTTCCTTCCAAACGCATAATGAACTCAGCTTCACGGGTAGCGCCAAAACATGAGTGAGTATGCGGGTCAACAAAACCGGGTATTACAGTGGCTCCTCCGAGGTCTATTTCGTGAAGGTCGTCCAGCAGCAAGCGCTGTCTGTTATCCATCTCTCCGACGGAAACTATCCTTCCGTTCTCAACCATGATATATCCTTTGTGATATACCGTCACATTGCCCTGCGATGTCGGAGTAAAAATACGAGCATTAAAAAACAGTTTTCTTATCATCGTTAATCCAACCTTCCTATCACAGATTCAACAGCGCCGAGAAGTTCTTCTTCAATCAAGAGCGAATACATTTTCATTATGAGCGGATGCAGATATTCATCTTTTTCAAGGAATTTTATATGCTTACGTATAAAGCTGCGTGCAGCTACAGTACCATCCCCCGGCTTTAAACCCTCGTTGAAATCAAGAGCTTGCGCGCCCATAAGGAACTCTATCGCTAAAACTTTACGGGTATTATCAAGTATAACAGATGCTTTCCTTGCTGAATATCCCCCCATGGATACATGATCTTCCTGATTTGCAGATGTGGGAATAGAATCAACACAGGAGGGATGTGCGAGCACCTTATTTTCAGAAACAAGGGCAGCTGAGGTATATTGTGGGATCATGTACCCGCTGTTAAGGCCGCTGTCGGGAATAAGGAAAGGCGGCAAATCAGAAAGAGAGCTGTCTACCAGCCTTGCCTGACGACGCTCTGATATACTGGCAATTTCAGCCATTGCGATACCGAAAAAGTCCATTCCCAACGCCATTGGCTGTCCATGAAAGTTTCCTCCGCTCAACGCTTCCCGGTCGTCCGGAAAAATAAGAGGATTGTCCGTCACAGCGTTTATTTCTATCTCAACGCTTGAACGGATAAAATCAAAAGCATCGCGGCTTGCCCCATGCACCTGCGGAACGCAGCGCATGGAATAAGCGTCCTGTACGCGGTCAAGTTTGTATTTTTCAACTATTTGACTGTTGTTCATTATCCGCCTCAAATTTAAAGCGACGTTTCCCTGTCCTTTAAACGGGCGAAGCGCGTGTGTGCGCGGATCGAACGCGTATGGGACTCCATGCATTGCCTCAATCGACATTGAAGCCGCGATATCCGCAAGCTTCGCAAGTTTTAATCCATCTATAACGCAAAGAGCGGCTATTGCCGTCATTACAGTCGTCCCGTTGTTAAGCGCCAGCCCCTCCTTTGCCTCAAGCTTCAAAGGTTTCAGTCCGGCAGCTGCCAAAGCTTTCCCTGCATTCATCTTACGCCCTTTATAGCGGACATCTCCGACCCCAAGAAGCGCAATGGCAAGGTGAGAAAGCGGGCAAAGGTCCCCGCTTGAACCTACTGAACCCTGACATGGAATAACCGGATGGATTCCCGCGTTCAGAAGGTCAATGAGTCCCTGCAATGTGTTCAGGCTTATACCGGAAAATCCGCGTGATAACGTATTTATGCGCAAAAGCATTACAGCTCTTGTTATTTCCTCAGAAAAAGCTTCTCCCACACCGCAGGCATGGCTCAGTAAAAGGTTTTCCTGAAGCTTTTGTCTGTCCTGCGGAGATATTTTTATGGAGGCAAGTTTCCCGAATCCAGTTGTAATCCCATAAACGATATCATTCGATCTGCTCCATTCGTTCACTACAGCAGCGGCCTTTTTGACCGCCGTGATCGCGCTCTTGCTGAGCCCAATTTTCGCTTTTCCGCGCACAACTTTAACTATGTCATCAAGAGTCAATGACTGGCCATCAAGGATTATTGCTTTTGCCGCTGTCAATTAAATCACGATCCTTTCTTAAAACATTTCATATTTTTATTATACTACCTGTAAAATGCGGGTTTTATCAATATGAAGCGGTAAAGTAACGCAATTTGCAATTTACAATTTACAATTTACAATTTA
>WRBZ01000231.1 GCA_009784305.1 Synergistaceae bacterium | reverse complement strand
TTCAGAATATCCATATATTTTCCTCTTTTCACTATATTATTTGAAAAACAACAGCCTTTTCGTTGATAATAATATCCTGAAGGTATATATTATTATACAAAACAAACACTGAAAGGGGTGCACCAATAATGATCAGGCATATTGTAGCTTGGAAACTCAAGGATGAAGCTCAGGGAAACGATAAGGAAACAAATGGCGCTATAATCAAGGAAAAGCTTGAGGGGCTCGTGGGGAAAATTCCGGGTTTGTTGAAAGCAAAAGTATTTAAAACGGCGGGAAAATATACGGATTATGATTATACTCTTATAAGCAAACTCGAATCTGAGGAGGCTCTTGACGGTTATCAGGCTCATCCGCTTCATAAGGAAGCGGCTGATTTTGTCTCCAGCGTGAGAGAAGGGCGTGCCTGTATCGATTACGATGACGGGAAAAAGGAACGCAAGGGTATTGTCACGATGAAGGGCAACCCGATGACCCTTATCGGCCCGGAACTCAAAGTTGGCGATAAAGCTCCCGATTTCACCCTTTTGAGCGAAACTATGGCGCCCGTAAGCCTCAATGATTTTAACGGTAAATTTAAAGTCATTTCCGTAACGCCCTCTCTGGATACTCCGGTTTGCGACCTTCAGATCCACTGGTTCAACGAGGATGCGGCAAATCACCAGGACACGGCAGTACTCAATATAAGCATGGATCTTCCGTTTGCCATCAAGAGATTTTGCGCAACCGCAGGGATAGAAAATGTAAAAGCGCTGTCGGATCATAGGAACGCCCACTTCGGTAAAGCTTACGGTGTTCTTATGGGAGAGCTGCGTTTGCTTGCGCGCTCGATTTTCATAATAGATAGGGACAACGTGATACGTTACATCCAGATAGTCAACGAACAGACCAATGAGCCCGATTATGACGCAGTGATAGAGGCTTTGAAAGGAATGGCGTGAGTTATATAGTATATTGAGTAAAAGTTCTTTCATTTGACTGCAGCCCCTGTACTGATTTATGGGAGAATGCTGACAGATGAGTGTTCCAAGGAGGAGTGTGTATGAAAAAATTTTTCTGCGTTTTACTGTTCGCTATTCTGTGTCTTTTTGCGTTTGGCGGATTGTCCGGGGCTGACCCCAAAGCGTACGATTATTGCGGCTTTATCAACCCGTCCGGCAAACTGGGAGAATCGGAAAGAGCAGCGCTCGAAGCGTCGCTGGAAGAAATTTACGGCATGTACGGGTTGAGCGTGTTCCTGTGCCTTTTATCCGACGAGGATATGAGTATGTCGGATTACGTGATGGATTTCTATGAACACTCCGTCGCTCCGTGGATTGCCCCGGAGGGTGAAATAAATTACTGCCTTATTTTCGCGTGGGATGAAAAAACCGGCGACAACCACGCTGCGCCCTTCTCCGCTGCCGACGGCCTTGTGATGGAAGCTTTCCCGCCCGATTATCTCAACTCCGCGATTTCATCGGTTTCGTCGTCGCTCGGGTCTGCGTCGTCCACATTCAAGGCTCTCAGCAACTTGGCGGACGCGCTGCAAAAACGCGCGGGTGAATATTTTCCCCGGACGCTGCGCGCGAGTTTGTAATTTTACATAAAAACCGCGGGTGTTTTCAAGCTTAAGCTTTATAAACTTGAAAACACCCTGTATATTACCCGGTCAATTGAAACTGCTTGTGCGTCAATTCCTTAAAACAGTTATTGTGCGAATTGGTATTAATTAACGATATTTTGGGACATCGTCTTTAAAAACCAAAGAAAGCGCCAGATACTGCTCTGCCGGTACCTTGTAGCCATTGAGGGCAAGGTAGGAGCTGAACATTGCCAAAGCAACCTGGCTGCGTTCGTTCTGCGCACCGGTCGCCAGGATGTCGCCGTTCTCAAGCGCGTCAAGAGCATCGTTGTCCACATCGAAAGTAATGTGGATCATTTCCTTGTCGCGTCCGACCAATTTGGCGGCTTCAACCGCTCCCATGGTCATGTCCTTGTTGATGGACCCCACAGCGTCAATTTTCTTGTATCTCTGAAGCCAGTTTTCCATCAGCCGCATGCCTTTTTCACGGTTGAAATCGGCGGGCTGGGAATCAAGAAGGTTTATTTCCGGATATTTTTTGAAAGCGTCCTTGTAGCCTTCAACTCGTTCCTCAGAAGTAGAATTTCCAGGCGTCCCTTCAATAAGAAGCACGTCGCCTTTTCCGCTAAGCGCCTCGCAAAGAGCGGTTCCCAAGTCGTAACCTACCCGGTAATTGTCAACTCCTGTCCAGGTCAGGACTTTGCCGCCGTATGCTTTGGTATTCGGTGTCGCAACGAGGATACCCGCAGCGTTTGCCCTTTCTATAGCCGGAACGATGCCCCTGGAATCTGCCGGAGCGATCAAAATAGCATCAACGCCGTCAATGATTGCCTGTTCTACAAGCTGAATCTGCTCTTCAACGGAATACGGAGTCTCCGGCCCTATACATTTCAGATTGACGTTCGGCAGCAGCTTGACTGCTTCCTCCGCCCCATCTATCATGTTCAAGAAAAAGGGAAACTGCATACTTTTGACAATAAATACAAAGTTATACTCTTTTTTCTCCGCCGCTATTGCGCCTCCCGCAATGGTAACAACAAAAATAACCGCCAAAATCAAACACACTAAAGCTCTTCTCTTCATATTTTTCCCCTCCAATTTAATTTATAAACACTCGCTAAACAATAGCTTTGAATTCTTTCACCGTATCCGATATCGCTTTTTCCGTAGGAATCCTCTCCATGCTTGAAGCGCCAACAAAACCATCGATTTCCGGTACAAGTTT
>WRBZ01000230.1 GCA_009784305.1 Synergistaceae bacterium | reverse complement strand
GCAAGCTCTTTTGAAGAGAAGCCTGTTTCCTTTATCGATGGAAATAAATAAAATGCACCATCCGGCATTGGACAATCAAAACCTTTGATTTTGGATAGTTCAGTAGCGAAAAACTCTCTTCTCCTGCTGAATTCCTCAACCATTTTTACGGACGGGGAATGGTCGCCGGTGAGCGCGGCAACAGCTCCATATTGAGAAAATGTTGTGACTGATGTAAGCATATACTGATGATATCTTACTATTGCGTTTATAGGCTTTGCAGGGCCGACTGCGTAACCAAGGCGCCAGCCTGTCATGGAATAATATTTGGAAAACCCGTTGAGAACTATCGTTCTTTCCTGCATTCCGTCAATAGAAGCGAAACAAGTATGCGCTGCAGGTGGATATATTATTTTTTCATATATTTCGTCGCTCAATACAAACAGGTTATATTTTTCCGCAATTTGCGCAATTCTTTGTAATGATTGCATATTCAATACAGCTCCTGTCGGGTTGGAAGGGGATACTATACATATCATTTTCGTGCGTGGGGTAATTAAGGATTCCAGTTCATCAAAGTTCGGCTGGAACCCGTTTTTTTCATACAAACCATATGGAACAGGCTCAGCAAGGTTAATCACAGGTATAGTGTCATAACACATCCATATTGGATCTGGAATAAGCACCTGATCTCCGGGATCAAGCAAAGCTGCCATAGTTGCAAAAATTCCCTCGGCAACTCCGTTTGTTACTACGACATCGGTGGTGGGAGAATAATTAATACCATATTCATTCATATATTTTTGGGAAATTGCCTCACGGAGTTCAATTATCCCGCTATTGTGGCAATAATGATGTTTTCCGTCGCGCAGAGCCTTGACGGCCGCTTCTACTATATGAGCGGGTGTTTCAAAATCCGGTCTCCCTATTTCCATGTGCACAAGTTTACGTCCGCTTTTTTCGATTTCATTTGCCGCGTCAAACATCACCCTCAGCGGAGAGTAAGGAATACGCTTTGCAATCATTGAATCAGAATATGATTTCAATTAAAAAACCTCCTTAATTTTGCTCCATTAATATTCTGCAATTTTACCGCATGTGATATATTTTTGTGTAATGTTCAATATTTATCAAACATATTAGAAAAATAAAGTATAATTAAGAATATAAAAGATATATATGGATAATACGAAATATTTACCACAGATATAATTTGTAATTGATTGACTTGCTCGCTAATATTAGTGTCATAAGAGATTAGCACTCTTGAATATGGAGTGCTAATAATAAAATAGAAGGGAGAGTTTTTTGTAATCATGAATTTGAAGCCATTGGGAGACAGAATAGTTGTGAAGGTCCTGAACAAAGAGGAAAAAACAAAGGGGGGTATTGTGCTTCCTGATACCGCCAAGGAGAAGCCGACTGAAGGAGAAGTTATGGCTGTTGGGACTGGTAAAGTCCTTGAAAATGGGCAAAAACTTCCCATTGAAGTGAAAGTCGGAGACCGCATAATATTCAGTAAATATGCGGGCACTGAGGTTAAATTGGACGGCGATGAGTACGTCATTTTCAGCGAACGTGACGTCCTTGCGATAATTGAGAAGTAGTTTATAAGGGAGGAAAATAACTATGGCAAAAATAATTTCTTTCGGAGAAGAATCGCGCCGCGCAATGTTACGCGGAATAGACAAAGTGGCCGACACAGTCGGCGTAACATTGGGCCCCAAAGGGCGCAATATAGTTCTTGAAAAAAAATTTGGTTCTCCTGCAATAACGAATGATGGAGTTACCATAGCAAAAGAAATAGATGTTGAAGACCCGTTTGAAAATGCCGGAGCCCAGCTCGTCAGAGAAGTGGCTTCAAAAACGAATGATATAGCGGGTGATGGAACGACTACAGCAACGATTTTCGCACGCGCTCTTATTTCCGAAGGGATGAAGAACGTTGCTGCAGGAGCAAACGGTATGCTTATGCGCAGCGGGATCGAGAAGGCAATTGACCTTGTAGTGGACGAGCTTAAGAAATTATCCACTCCTGTAAAGGGAAAAGAGAAAACCGCACAAGTAGCTTCAATATCTGCAAATGACAGCGCTGTTGGGAAATTGATATCCGAGGCAATGGATAAAGTCGGCGAAGAAGGTGTCATTACTGTAGAAGACAGCCAGACGTTGGGAACTACCCTTGAAATGGTGGAGGGACTTCAGTTTGATAAAGGATACATCAGCCCATACATGGTCACCGACCCTGAACGCATGGAAGCCATATTTGACGATGCGTTCATACTCATCCATGACGGAAAAATAAACAGCATAAAAGACATGCTTCCGGTACTTGAGAAGGTAGTGCAGACGGGAAAACCTCTTATCATTATTGCGGAAGATGTCGAAGGCGAAGCCCTTGCAACGCTTGTAGTCAACAAGCTTCGCGGGGTAATGCAGGTAGCGGCTGTTAAGGCGCCGGGATTTGGAGACCGCCGTAAAGCCATGCTTCAGGATATTGCGATTGTGACAGGTGGACAGGTGATAAGCGAAGAGATAGGGCTCAAATTCGAAAATACAGAACTTTCAATGCTTGGGCGCGCTAAGAAGATTCGCATCACAAAAGAGGATACAACCATCACTCAGGGTAACGGAGATAGCGCTGAAATTCGTAAACGCGCGGCGCAGATCAAAAGAGAGATTGAGGATTCAACATCGGATTACGACAAGGAAAAGCTTCAGGAAAGGCTTGCAAAACTTGTCGGCGGCGTAGCTGTGATACAGGTTGGCTCTGCGACCGAAACGGAACAGAAAGAATTGAAGCATCGTATAGAGGATGCCCTCAACGCTACACG
>WRBZ01000229.1 GCA_009784305.1 Synergistaceae bacterium | reverse complement strand
GATTACTATGCTAGTTTTGAACCTGTAAAGGCACGTTATGACGCTTCTGATATAACGGAAGAGCAAATGGTCAATTTGAAAGCTTTCTGCAATGAAATCCTTTCCTCCGCTGAATGGAAACATGAAGCGCTTGAAGAGACAGCAAGAATTTGGGTGGAACGTAACAACATAAAAATGAAAGAGTGCGCTATGCCATTGAGGTTTGCCCTTACGGGAATGAAGGTTAGCCCGGGGATATTTGAAGTAGCTGTTTTGCTTGGAAGGGAAGAGACAAAACGACGCCTTGAATTCTATAAATTTATATAAAAGAAAAAAAGAGCCCCACAATACGGATAAAACAATGGATTGTGGGGTCGTTTCACGTTATCAGCTCCTCATGTCTGTTCTATTTCTTTAAAGTCTTTCTTAATTCGTTTCATGAGGTATATAAAAAATACAGCGGCGATTAAGCTTCCGCCAATAGCGGCTGTAGATTGAAACCACCATATATGTGCTATATCGAGATATTTGGCGAAAAACAATACGGCAGATACTCTGAAAATAATCGAGCGAAATGTTTGAGATATGGTTCCAAATATTGAATAGCCGGTTCCTACAAAAAGAGCTGATGACAAAACCACAAAAACCACAAACGGATAAGCCGGAATGGAGGCCCTTATCGCTCTCGCAGCCATCTCCTCTATTTCCGGCAGTGGTTTGAATAAACTGAGAAAAATATACGGATAAGCATATATAATAACGCCCATTGAACACATTAGAATAAACCCCAACATATAAGCAGCTTTAAATCCGTCCCTAATGCGGTTGTAATCACGTTTCCCATAATTAAACGCAACGAAAGGTATGAAGGACACATTTATCCCCATTATGAAATTTAACGCTAATTCCTCAATCCTGAGTCCAAGCATCCATGATGAAACCATACGGTGTCCGAACATGGAAAGTACCTTATTGACACTCCCCATTCCCAGAGCCACGCTAGCCGAAGTGAGAGCTACCGGGATACCTATCCATAATATTTTCTTCCAGTAAAATGATAGCCCACGCGTTATCCGCAAAATAGGATTGATTATTATATGGCTCTCTTCGCGCATTTTTTTGAGCAAATAATAAGAAGAGCCAATGCGGGAAATCAAGGTAGCTATGGCAGCCCCTGTAATCCCCAATCCAAATGTAAAAATCAAGATCGGGGCAGAAACAAGGTTGATGATATTCGCAAGAGCTATTGCTTTGAATGGCGTAATGGTATCTCCCTGCACGCGGAATATTGAATTGCACATATAAGTAAATCCCATAAAAATAAGTATAAATGGCATCCACATGTTATATTTCCAGCAAAGCATAAGCAACTGTTGTTCTTCGGCTCCGATAGCGGAAAATAAAGCGTATGAAACAAAAGGGAAAATAAGAGGAATCATAAATAAGCACATTAAATATAATAAAGCCAAAGCGCTGTAAGCAATTTTCCTTGCCGAATCCAAATCATTCCTGCCAAGGCTTTGTCCCATTAGAGTGATAGCGCCGTTGCCTACACATTCAAGCAAAGCGAAAAGGAAAATGTTGACCGGGGCTGTGAACGACATTGCTGCCAATTGTATTTCTCCAAGCCAAGACACGAAAATCGTGTCAATCAAGTGTATCAGCCCATTAAATACGAAAAGCCCCATTGACGGGATGGCAAGCCTCGTAATTGCGTTCATTGGGCTGTCTTTTCCCAAATCAACCCTGCCGCTGAAAAAGCTTGATATTTTTGGAAGTGAAGTCAAGAAGCCAATCCTCCTCTTGATCTATCTTTTGGTGAAATAAAAATAGCACGGGAATTCGAATAAGTGACATGAGCTATTGCATTACCGGGAATGCTTCTTACATTCTTTCTCTGAGTGCAGTCGACCTGTACCTTCAGCGAATTCTTACCCTTACTGTAGTAAGCTGCAAGAGAAGCGGCAAACTCTATAACGTCATCGCTTATTGAATTTCCTTTGATTATTACATGCGAGCCCGGAAGGTCATGTGCGTGCAGCCACAGGTCGTTAGGCGCCGCCTGCTTAAAAGTAACGAAACGGTTGCCGCGCGCATTGAGTCCGATAAGGATCAATGCTCCGTCAATCTCATATCTTAAATGAGCGGGTAACTTGTCATTTCTTTTCTTTTTGATGTTCTTATTTTTTTCCGCTTTTCCGGATGAAAGCCAGTCCGAAATGTCACTAACTGCATACTCGAGTTCTGCAACATCATCGATAAGCGACAACAACTCTTTTTGTTCCGTAAGTTCATTGATTGATTGATCTATTGAGCTTATCTCGCCGTGCAGTTCTTCTATTTTTTTTACGTTTGCCTGAGCTTTACGATACTTTTTGAAATAACGCTCCGCGTTTTGTGACGTTGTCAATTCCGGGTCAAGCGATATTTCTTTCTTAATATCCGAGTCCCAAGCTGAAAGGTATACTTTTTCAGTCCTTGGCGGTATTTCCGCTATATGCTCAAGTATCAATTGCCCGCGTAGCTTAAAATCTTCGGCTTCATCGTTGCGGCTTATTTGTTTCTCTATTCCTTCTTTATGGCGTTGCTTGCTGCGTATAGTTTTATCGATTATTTTTATACCAAAAGACAAAAGCTTGTCATGCGTTTTTCTTATAAGCCCGTTAATCAAAACCCTCGATGCTGCGAGTGCATCCTTTCCAAGGTCAACACATTCCGGAAAAATAAACGGAGCCAATGTCAAATACCCCTTACCGTTTACCTGGTAAGTGCAATCAAAAATCTGTCCCTGTTTTTCGAGCGGTAGAATTCCGCCCCTACTACTATCTAAATTGACTGTAG
>WRBZ01000228.1 GCA_009784305.1 Synergistaceae bacterium | reverse complement strand
GCTTGACCATAAACATCTTCAGGAGTTGGTGTTGTGCAGGGTACGTGACGGAGTGTTGCGGCGCCTTATCGGTAAATGGCTCAACGCTGGAGTGATGGAATCCGGGAATATATCGTTCACGGAGACGTGAACGCCGCAGGGAGGAGCTGGATGGGCGCAGTGATACAGGGCGACAGATCGGAAAATGCAGGTTATTCCTATCACTTTTGACTAGTCATTATTTGAACTGAAGAGGATCAAGATGATGTTTGCAGAAATAAATACGGCTTACTTGATTGCGGCTCTGTTTTTTCTTGTTTGCGGGGGCTATCTGTATCTCTGTATCAACACTTTTAAAAGCAATACAAAGTCCAGATCCCGGGACGAATATTTATCAGTAGGCTTGTGCCTTGTTTTATGCAGCCTGTGCTATGGTCTTATGACAATAACAGTCAATGAAATGCTGATTCGGATTTTTTGGGCGGGCGGATTCATTTCCTGCTGCTTGTTTTTCACGAGATGGCTTTTATTTTCAACAAATTTGATTGCGACCAGGTATAAAAATACAAGGCGTATAGTTAGTTCGGTAAACGGATTAGCCGTGATTATCTCCGGCGCATGTGTTATATCAAGTGACGCCGTCTTTGTCATGACAGGATACGGCGTTCAGTTTTCTTATCAAAACAGTTTATTTTTCAAGGCAGCGACTATATTCGTAACGTTAATTATCATTGCAACTCTATTTTTATTTTTCCGGTGGTGGCGTGATTCGGTAATAAAACGTGACCGGATGCAAGCGCTTTTATTCATTATTCTGTCAGTTTTTATTGCGCCGATCGGATTCGCGACCGATTTTGTTATACCGATTATGACAGGAAATACAGTCATTCCACTGGCAGCAATATGTTTTTTACCGGTTTCCATGCCATTTTTTATTTCCATGAAGAAATATAAAACGCTCAGTATCACTGTGCCTAATGCTTCAGGTTATGTATTTCATACAGTTACAATCCCAACCTTGGTGCTTGACCTTGACAATAACATAAACCTCGAGAACAACGCCTCTTTTGTTTTTTTAGGCTGTAGTGTTATCGGAAAAAATATTTCTGAAGTTATTTTATCAGATGAAAAAAAACCGAAACAATCCTTTTTTAGTCACGGCTTCGCAAGCGAAAAAGTAACGGTAAAAACGCCGTTAGGCGTCAGGATCTGCGATATGCTGCTAGCGATAGAAAATGATAATTATAACGACGCGCTGTGCAAAGTAGTTTTATTAAGGGATATAACAGAAAATGTGCATAAGGATAATATGCTGCAAGCGGCGCTTGAACAGGCGCATTCCGCAAGCAAAGCCAAAAGTGATTTTCTATCTAACATGAGCCACGAAATAAGAACACCTATGAACGCCATCATCGGAATGACTAACATAGGATTGTCCGGCACGGATATTGAACGCAAAGATTACAGCCTAAAGAGAATTGATGACGCTTCAAAACATCTGCTCGGCGTGATCAACGATATACTGGACGTGTCAAAAATTGAGGCGGGGAAATTTGAATTGTCAGGCACGGATTTTGATTTTGAAGAAATGCTCCAGCGTGTCATCGGAGTAATTAGTTTCCGCGTAGACGAAAAGTTGCAAAAGCTTAAAATATACGTAGATAGAGATATCCCAAAGACTCTGTTCGGTGATGAACAACGATTGGCGCAGGTTTTAACGAACCTGCTTGGAAATGCGAACAAATTTACACCGGAAAATGGATTTATCTATCTTAATTCATACCTTATGGGAGAAGAAAATGGAGTAATTACAATCAAAATCTCTGTGACTGATACCGGAATAGGAATTAGCCCCGAGCAGCAATCAAATTTGTTCCAGTCTTTTAGTCAAGCCGAAAGCAGTACGGCAAGGAAATTCGGCGGGACAGGTCTCGGGCTCACGATCTCAAAAAGCATTGTTGAAATGATGGGAGGCAGAATATGGATCGAATCTGAATTGGGTAAAGGAGCATCCTTTATCATTGTTATAAAAATGAAACGCAGCGAAATAATAAAGAAACGATTTTCCGGGCGGGAGATTAACTGGGAGAAACTACGCATATTAGCCGTAGATGACGACTCTTTCATTTTGGAAGATTTTAAGGGGATTATTGAAAAATACGGGGCGACATGCGACACGGCGTTGAGCGCTTCTGAAGCGTTGCGTATAATTGAGCAAGGTGACTATGATTATTATTTTGTGGATTGGAGAATGCCGGATATAGACGGCATCGAACTTACGAGAATAATTAAAGAAAAAATAACAGAGGAAAACAATGCTATTGTGATTATGATTTCGTCTTTCGATTACAGTGATATCGCCGAAGAAGCAAGAGTGGCGGGCGTAGATAAATTTATGCAAAAGCCTTTGTTTCCGTCGGCTATTGCGAATATGGTGAGAGAACTCCTCTATAGAGCGGATCATCCTGCAGATGAATTTGCTGCCGACATGCAAGATATTTTTACTGGACGCTGTATTCTTCTTGCGGAAGATATTGAAATTAACCGCGTGATCGTAAAGACGCTTCTCGAACCGACGCTGTTAGAAATTGTCTGCGCAGAAAATGGTAAGGAAGCTGTCCGTTTATTCAGCGAAGCGCCTGAAAAATACGATATGATATTTATGGATATCCAGATGCCGGAAATGGATGGGTATGAGGCGACTCGCGCAATACGCACGTTTGGTATACCAAAGGCAAAAGATATCCCGATTATCGCTATGACCGCGAATGTTTTCCGTGAGGACATTGATAAATGCCTTGACGCCGGTATGAACGGTCATGTGGGGAAACCTATTGACTTTAACGAAGTAATCAGCCAGCT
>WRBZ01000227.1 GCA_009784305.1 Synergistaceae bacterium | reverse complement strand
TGACAAACCTTCTCCTTTTGTTATACTATTGGTAGGCGTAAATGGGAGCGGAAAAACCACAACCGCCGCGAAGCTGGCAAAACAGTTCTCAAATAAGGGAAAATCCGTCATCTTTGCTGCCGCTGACACGTTTCGCGCCGCAGCTATTGAGCAATTAAAAACATGGGGCGAGAGAACAGGAATACGCGTCATTGCCCAACAGCAGGGAAGCGACCCTGCCGCCGTCGTTTTCGATGCCATAAAAGCCGCCCGTTCTGCGGGAACGAATGTCCTGATAGTTGATACGGCAGGAAGATTACAGTCAAAGCATAATCTCATGGAAGAACTCAACAAAACATACCGCGTGCTTGAACGTGAAATTGGAGCTTCATCGATAGAAGTCGTTTTGGTATTGGATTCTGTGATGGGGCAAAACGGATTTGCCCAAGCTGAAATATTTGGAAAAAGCGCTCCAATATCATCTGTAATTCTGGCAAAATATGACAATACGGCAAAAGGAGGCATTGTAATAGCTATATCGGAAAAATTGCGCATTCCTGTCAGGTACATTGGCATAGGAGAAAAAGCGGAAGACCTTACACATTTTGAACCGGAAGCGTTTATAAAAGCTCTCATTGGAGATGATAACAATGAATAGGCGAAAATCTGACATTCTTAAACCACTTAATTTTAATTCTACTCTTGGGGAAATAATCAGGATACTTTATTCAATTGCTCTTGATCATTGCATTTTACGTTCGATTGACAGAGAAAAAATACTCGGGCTGACAAAAGACCAGCTTGTAGCATTGCTGGAGCGTGGGTATTCCGAGAGCATAGTTGACGATCTTTTCGCCCTTGCTGAAAAAAAGGCCTTCAAACCGCTTAATTCAGAAGAATTGGCAATTGAATTAGCTGACATTGATGTCCTTGCTATCAGTGAAGAATGCGGCAAAATCATGAAATCCTCCGAGGCAAACGCGATCATTGAACCGGATTATCCGTCCTGGTGGGGTGCTCCTCTTCCCCTTGCGCTTTTGTTCAAGGGAGGAATAATCATCAATGAAACCGCGAATAATTTGCCGATATCGAAGTCTCTTTTACATATTAAAACAGCCTCTCTTCCCTTAAAACAAAAGGAGTTTTATGTAACACTGAAAGAAAATAAGAAATCCCATTCTGTACTTTTTAAACAATTGGAGAAAAGAGTTTATTTAATCGAAGACGTTACTCAAGATGTAGAAACAGCAGGCGATATCGTATGGTGGGCGTCTGTTGGAAAAGCTTATGCTTCCAAAATTGAAAACGATGGAAAAATTATGGCGAGAGATGGAGAAGAAACGGAACAGTTTGAGATTGAAGAGGAAATTCAATGCGACTGGGATGGTAAGAATATAGGCAAATTACGTATTGGGCGTAGAATAGAGCAGCCTAAAGCTCCAAAAAGGAGCAAGAAGAAGTGAATGGTTTTAATGAAACAGAAGTTTCACCCGTTGACCATCCGGTCAAACTGATAACCGGAGTGCTTTATCCCACACAAGAATCTCTTGATTGGACCAGAAACGAGCTGCGTAATCTGTGGGGGGAGGAAGAACTCATAAGCAAGCCCTGGGTTTTCGATATGACTGATTATTATAAGGACATATCACCTTCGCTGTTCCGGAGCTTTATAAGCTATAAAGGGCTTCGTAGCGCCGCTGATATAGTGGACTGGAAAATTTCCTCCTGTCAAATAGAAAAAAAAAGCGGGAGCAGCAGAATTGTGAATATCGACCCCGGTTATATCGACGGAGCAAGGCTTGCTTTAGCTTCGACCAAGGATCATGCCCACAGAGTATACATAAGAGATGGGATACATGTTGAAATTACATTGAGATATCAAAACAAGAAGTGGAAACCTTTCGATTGTACTTTCCCGGATTTTGCGTCGGGGCTGTATGACGATTTCCTCTCTGAAGTACGGAACGCCTGGCTTACTGATATGAAAAATGCGCACTAATCCTTCTGATGCAAAAATAGCAGCTCTTTTGGACGATTTCTCGGTTTATCTCACGGCGGAAAGGGGAAGAAGCCCGAACACTGTCACCTCTTATATGTCCGATCTCAGGAATTGGGTGCAGTTTTGCGAGCGTAATTCTCTTGATGTTTTCCCTCCAACTGCGGAAAATATTTTTTTATTCCAAAGCTATCTGACGGAAACTCAAAAAAGCCGCTCCACGCAACAGAGAGTGCTGGCAGCCATAAGGTCCTGGGTGAAGTATGTGGAAAGCGAAGAGGACTATTCAGATAATGACTTTTACCTTCCTGAACTGCCTCAAAAACAGCAAAAGGAACCACGCATACTAAATGAGGCGGAAATAAGCAGGCTTTTTGAATCCATAAGCGGAACAGGCGTTGTCGATATCAGAGACCGCGCAATACTTGAGACAGGATATGGCTGCGGGCTGCGGGCAAGCGAGCTCTGTGATATAAAACTGGAAGATATAGATTTTGATACAAAACTTATACGGGTAACGCATGGAAAAGGTAATAAATCCCGAATCGTCCCGTTCCTTGGAGCTGTCAGCAACGCAGTTCGGGAATGGATTAACGTTCGTAGCGATTTTAACAAAAAGAAAACCGATACATTACGGTTTTTATTTGTTTCACGTTCGGGAAAAAAGCTGCATAGAGAGGATATATGGAGGATAATACGAAAGAGAGGAGCAGCCGCCTCAATTTCCAGGAATAGGCTGTTTCCTCATATCTTACGGCACAGTTTTGCCACGCACCTTATTTCGCACGGGATGGATTTGAGGACTTTACAGGAAATGCTTGGACATTCCTCCATAATCACAACTCAACAGTATCTGCATTTTGACCAG
>WRBZ01000226.1 GCA_009784305.1 Synergistaceae bacterium | reverse complement strand
ATGTATTCCTTCTTGTTTTCAATAACAATTTTCTCTATGACGGGATCGAGAGTTACGCCTATTATGCTTTCCCCATCATTATTAATGATTGTCGAGGCAATTCTTTTATTACCCCAATAAACTGTTACCTCACAATTTAATAGCTTCTTGAGTTCCTCAAGCGCACTGTTCGTATCAAACCTTACTCCCGCTGAAATAACGCCAATCAACGTGCCATTATCATATACGGGGGCTCCAGTACTGACAGAAACTTTTGCAGCGGAACTTGACTCAAGATATGTTGATACGCTCCCGCTTAGCGCGTCCCTTATGCTCTGCTGGTCCAACGCTGAATCACCAAAATACAAGGACTCATGTGTCCTTGCCAGCACTACTCCTCCGTTATCAGTTATCGTATAGTGATTCACCCGATACATGTCATGCGTAGGGGTAAAAATACTGATCAACGCGTTCGTATCGCGATCTTTAATGGCTTTTATCGCATGTGGATTCATTGCCATCGAAACCGCAGCTGCTTTAGAGTTTACCTTGCTGTCTTCAATATAAAGTTTTAAGTTGTTTGCGTTTGCGGTAAGCTTTTCGTCAATAAGGGAATCGCTCAGGGCTGAAACCCTCATTGTAAAAAAGCCAATTATGATGACAACTAAAGCAACCAGGATGATGATCGTTGGAATGATAATCTTTATCTTAAAACTCTTCTTAGGCATATAGACAGCCCCCTTATTCTTCCTAGTATAGTTATTTTAAACTGCACTTTATAATGAGTATATCATGAAAGTTTTGTCAATTTATTTTGAATTGTATTTTTATTATTACAGTGATGAAAAGTAAATATAACAGAAGAAAATGCCGATAATAAGAGTGCTAAAGACCATTTGTCAATGCTTGTGCAGAAGCGTTTCATGTTTCAATCCGGCGTGTATCAGAGCAGGCGTATGACCATAATAAATGAATTAGGAGATAAATTTGAACTTTCAGGACGCTAAAATACTTTTTTGTTCAAAATCCGGCGATGAAAACTGTGAAAAGGCGCTGCATTTCCTTGAGCAAAACTGTTCAAATGTAATAGCTTGCAGAGGAGACTGGGGGGACGATATCCCACCTGAAATGTTTTCATGGACGGGGGATTATATTTTTTCGTACATGTCAAAATGGGTAATTCCTGAGTCGGTACTGAAAAGGGCAGATTCATGCGCGATAAATTTTCATCCGGCTCCGCCGTCACGCCCGGGAGCAGCATGTGTGAATTACGCTCTATACGACGGAGACAATGAGTATGGAGTAACATGCCATCACATGACATCAAAGGTCGATGCGGGTAAAATAATAATGACAAAGAAATTCCCTATTTTGGGATCCGACAACGTAAGTTCGCTTTTGAATCGTTCTCATAATAAGCTTCTCGAGCTCTTTATCGAGATAGTTTCGATCCTTATAGAAGGTAAGGATTTACCGGATAGTAAAGAAATATGGAACAGAACAAACTTCCATACGAGAAAAGACATTAATGAAAAACTCCGCAGGATAACTGCGGATATAAGCAGAGAGGAATTTGACAAAAGGGTTCGCGCAACGCTTTTTGAGGACTGGAGACCTTACGTGTTAATACACGGAGTTAGATTTATAATGGAGAACAAAGATAGGGATTAGGGATTATGAAAAAGGACGCCCGTGGGCGCCCCGTTATCCTAAAAACAGTGTCAGCTTATAGAAAAAAACAAATATGCTTTTTTTCTTTACCGACCACTAATCACTGACCGCTAAGAGAGGCTTTGCGTACAAAACCTGATTTAATGCATCTTGCGCAAACATTTACGCGTAAGGTCTCTCCTCCAAAATTTATTCTTACGTTGTGAAGGTTGATGAGCCAACGTCTGCGCGTATGGCGGTTTGAATGGCTGACGGAATTCCCCGTAACTGGTCCGCGCCCGCAACACTGACATATTTTTGCCATGAATATTTCCTCCTAAAAACGATTATTAAAACCAGACATAACTTTTAAATTTTATCATATAAACACCAAAGGGGGAAGATATTTTATGAAATTCGGGGAAAAACTTGAAAAACTTGATGGTATCCTCGTTAAACTTGAGCAGGAAAAAATCCCGCTTGAAGATGCGTTATCGCTTTTCGAGAGCGGAGTTGCGCTGATTAAGGACTGCCGGTTGGTACTAAAGGAAGTGGAACAAAAAATATCTTTGCTAATAAATGATGACAAAGAGGAATGAATATGGATTTTAAAACAAAGGCAGAAAATTATCGCTTAACGGCTGAAATAGCAATTCAGGATTTTTGCGCTTTCGAAGCGGATAAAAAGCAAATCCCTCCAAAACTATATGAAGCTATGACATATTCTTTGATGGCAGGGGGCAAGAGAGTCCGCCCGATACTCTGCATGGCGGGAGCGGAGCTTTCAGGAGTTACAAGCATCTTTAAAAAAGTCTTACCAATGGCTGTCGCTCTGGAAATTTTTCACACCTCGACCCTCATTCATGACGATATGCCCTGTATGGACAACGATGAAATGAGACGAGGGAAACCGACATGCCATATGGTATATGGAGAAGCTCTCGCTCTTCTTGCCGGCGACGCAATGCCGCTCTGGGGCATTAGTCAAGCGATTGAAGGGCTTATAAAGAATAAAATTCCGTTGGAAAATATAGTGAACGCGCTTAAAATTTTTCTTGAATCGGCAGGCGCCGCAGGAGTCTTGGGAGGGCAGTCGCTCGATATCGACATTGACAAGGATAAAGATATGGAGGATGTAATAATAACAACTTCCATGAAGACAGGGGAACTCATAAGAGCTTCCGTGAAAACAGGAGCCATTCTTGCGGGAATTTCAGGTGAAAAACT
>WRBZ01000225.1 GCA_009784305.1 Synergistaceae bacterium | reverse complement strand
TAAAGAAAGTTACTGACGGTCCTGTCACAGTCTCGCGCGGGAAGGACGCTGAGATCGCGAAAGCCCAGGTCGAAAAAATGGTCAAGAGCTATAACAGCCTCTTTTCCGAGTCCGCCCAGAGAGTAAACGACCCGAAATCGCAAAACCTTGCGTCCAGGATGGTCAACACATCGAAGGTTTACACGAGCTCGCTTTCGAACATTGGTATCGGATTTGACAACAGCGGCAAGATGACGATCGACTCAAAGAAGCTTGATCAAGCTGCGGAAAGCGGTCAGCTCGAAAAGTTCTTTACAGAAAACAGCGGCAAAAACTATGGTTTCACAAATCAACTTGCACGGCTTTCCGACAATGTTACAAAGAACACATCAAATTTTGTAAGCAGTTCGTTGTTTGGAAGCGGTCTGGGTGAGAATTTTTCATATTCCAGCTTCGGCGACCTCATACAATACAACTACTTAAGCACCGGGTCGATTTTTGACTTTATGCTTTAGCTGTATTTGGCAAAAGAAAACAGCGCCCCGCAAGGCGACACAGCCATGCGGGGTGATTTTACAGGGTGGTTTTTCCGGGGGGTGATTTTGCAATCTTGACACATGCCGATAAACGAGCTAGAATGAACCGGATATATCGCCGATATAAGCCCTCGTAGCTCAGCAGGATAGAGCGTCCGCCTCCTAAGCGGAAGGTCGTGAGTTCGAATCTCGTCGAGGGTGCCATACGTACCCAAATGACAACTCTTACAAAGGGTTGTTATTTGTTATAAGACCTAAGATCCGCAGAATGAGAGTAGCAATATGGGTACGTCCGGGGTGCCAAATATCGGCGTTGGCGCGCCTCAGTGAATAGTTAATACTGAATAGATGGTAATGAGTAATATAAACGTCAAAGACCCATTAGTAATTCTTAGTATTTATTTTCATGCCAAGAAGAATTATTATGCGCAATTATTACGAAGTTTTGACGAAATATTACAGAAGCTTTGACGAAATATTACGCACTTTGACGAATTATTACGCGCGCCCCTTGTATTTTTTGTATAAAAAAGGTATAATATTACAACTTACGTTGAAAAACACAGTAACTGAATAGGTGGAGGAGCGAAAACTAATGATAAAATGTGCGAGCGTATATACCCAAGAAATAGACGATATTGAGGCAGCTATCGAGGAAATAAAATCTCAACTTGATGAGAAAATTACCCTTCTTGAGCATACCGTCGGAATAATTATGTGCCATCCCGAGTTCATTTTCAGCGGCGCCTTGAAACATATATGCGAGAATCTACCTTTCGAAACCGCGGGCGTCACGACCTCTTCACAAGCAGTAAACGGAGTTGCAGGCGAGCTCATCCTGACTATATTTGTCATGACGTCTGATGACGCCTGGTTCAAGACCGGGGTTATCGATGAGTATAACATAAGCGTTGACGGATCTGTCAAAGCAGCCTATGAAAAGGCTTCGGCAGGAATCTCCGAGCAGCCAAAGCTCGCCCTGATATTTCCTACAATTTCAACCGGTTATTCCGGAGACGACTATGTCGGCGCGTGGGATAATCTTATCCCCGGTGTGCCGCTGTACGGAACGCTTGCCATGGATGACACGCCAAACTTCGAAGAAAGCAAGACCATCTGTAATGGTGTGGGTTATCAACCGGCAATGTCTTTCGTGCTGTGTTACGGAAATATCAATCCTCGATTTTTAATAGGGACGGTCCCTGAAGACAACGTCATGCCGTATAAAGGCGAGATCACGAACTCGAGCGGGCACATAGTTCGCGAAATCAATGACATAAATACGTATAAGTACTTTGAAAGTATTGGATTTGAAAGCAATGGAAAATCCGCTGTCAACTACCTGTTCCTGCCATTCGCAATTTCACAGAAGAAACGCGAGGATTATGACGGCATACCTGTAATTCGCGTTTTGTCCTCATTTTCAGAGGATGGGGCGGCGTTGTTTCACGGCGATGTTGATGAGGGATCGACTTTTGCCTTGCTGAAATGCGAACCTGACGACGTCATATCAACAACAAAGGAGAAGGTCAGGCAGATAAACGAACTATCTGACGTTAACGGAGTCCTCCTATTTTCCTGCATTGTCCGCCGAATTGTGTCGATGCGCGAGAATTCCCTGCTGGAGCTGGAATCCGTCAGAGACGAAATAAATCCAGGATTTCCTTTTATGATGGGATATGCGGGCGGAGAAATATGCCCGACTTTGATAAAAGGCGGTACCCCGACCAACAGATATCACAATTACTCGCTTGTTATTCTTGTAATATGAGCTTAAGTACGATTCGAGGGGGTTGGGGAGACTGTGTCGGACGTCGCTCAGGACTGTGAGTTTGTTTCCAGAAGAGAATACGATGAACTGGAAAAAAAGCTTAAAGCCGCCGAAGCTGAGAAGATTAAGCTCGCGCGGGAAATTAGAACGCACTTAAAGCAAAATGAGATCAACAAGCTGAATGTTGACACACAAGTCAAGCTAACCCAGTTTATTACTGATGAAAAGCTGAAGCAGGAGATGTATGTCCGCCTGCTCCTTGAGTCGTGCCCTATTATCATCTTCATTTTTGATGAAGACTCGAGATTTCTTTTAGGCAGTAAATCCATAGAGCGAATTTTTGATATTGATGACGTTTCCCTGCTAAATGGACGCGATCTTGACAACATCATAGAAAGATACAATCCGGCAGTGTTTACAGAAGACGTCACAAAGCGGATAAAAAACGTGATTGCGAACGCAGGCGCCATGAGCAGCGGCAGTTCAACAGAGATATCCACGGATACCGGCAAGTACGGGGTCGACATTCTGCCGTTTTTTCAGAGTAATGATGAGTTTACCGGCGTCCTGGT
>WRBZ01000224.1 GCA_009784305.1 Synergistaceae bacterium | reverse complement strand
GGCTCCACTATAAATTTATAGCTCGCTTCCTTCACCCTTGAAGCGGAAGTGGAATTAGCAGCGTCATTCCAGTGACGTGTTTCTTTCAGGCCTTCCTCTCCTTTTTCCAACGTTTCTATGTGCCTTTTTACTTCATATTCTATAGCCCTTTCAAGTGCGCGGAACGAGTTCATATTCTTCACTTCTACGCGTTTACTGCACATACCGTCCGAGCATTTAACTGACACGTTCGCGTCAAACCTCATCATACCTTTTTCCATGTCGGCATCTGAAGCTCCGCAGTATCTCATGATGCGGCGAAGCATCATCGCGTAATCAAGAGCCTCGCGTGCCGAGGATATATCTGGTTCGGAAACTATTTCCGCCAGCGGCATTCCCGCACGGTTATAGTCCACGTTGGAGTACGCCGAACCCTCCAATCTTCCGTCAGACGCTCCATGCGACAGTTTTCCTACGTCCTCCTCTATATGCAGCCTGTTTATCCGCACACGTTTAACGCTGCCATCATCTCCTATAAGTTCGATATATCCGTCATAAGCAATCGGCAGGTCATCCTGGCTTATCTGGAAATTCTTCGTCATATCGGCATAATAATATGCCTTACGGGAAAAATAAGCGGCCTCATGAATTTTGCAATTCAGGGCAAGCCCCCCCCTGATCGCCTGTTCCGCGACATGTTTGTTGAATACGGGCAGCGTTCCCGGCAACCCCATACATACGGGACATATGTGCGAGTTCGGCTCATCCCCTGAATAATCCGCGGAACAGCCGCAGAAAATTTTTGTTTTGGTCTTTAACTGAACGTGAACTTCAAGCCCTATAACCGGCGTATAAGTAACGGACATTTATATTTCAGCCCCTTTCGGTTCTCCAAAGCAGGACTCAAGTAGTTTTGCCGTGGCGATAAGGTCGGGATCGCTCCAACGCTTACCGAGTAATTGGAGTCCAACCGGCAGATTTGTTTTTGCGCAATAACCCGCATTGAAAGACAAAGAAGGTATGCCGGCAAGATTTGACGGTACTTTGTAAATGTCATCCGCATACATCATTTCGGTATCAATGTTTTCGCCTTTTAGGTATGCAAGCGCAGGGGATACCGGCTGCAAAATATGATCGATTTCCGAAAAAACACTTGCATACTCTTGGGCTATCATATGCCTGACCTTGAGAGCGCGAGTGTAATATCTATCGTATTTATCGGGATCGGTAAGATACGTTCCGGCAAGTATCCTACGCTTGACCTCTATCCCGAAACCTTCCGAACGCGCGCGGGTGTACAGGTCAGTCAGCGACGAGGCATCCTTCACCGAGCAACCGTAACGGACGCCATCAAAACGCGCAAGATTGGTGTTCACTTCGGAAACTGATATCGCGTAATAGCACGGAACGGCATATTCAGATGTAACGGGTAGAGAAATTTCCACAATCTCCGCGCCCCTGTCGCGTAAAAATTCGACGGCCCTTTCCTGGACTTCACGTATTGCCGGGTCAATTTCCAAATCCTTGAACTCCTTGACTATGCCTATACGATTGGCTGCTTTCCCGCTATCAAAATCTACATTGTGAAGGCCGCTCGCGTTCGTGGAGTCTTTTTCATCGGGAGAGGAAATTATTCGCATGACGAGCCCAAGGTCTTTTAAATCACGCGTAAAAGCGCCTGCCTGATCGAGGGAAGAGCCATAAGCTATAAGGCCATACCGGCTTACCATCCCGTAAGTCGGTTTGAGGCCATACACTCCGCAAAACGCCGCCGGCTGCCTCATTGAGCCGCCAGTGTCGCTCCCGAGTGAAAACGGAAAATATCTTGCGGCTACGGCTGCGGCGCTTCCTCCAGAGCTTCCTCCGGGTACCCGCGAGGTATCCCATGGGTTGGAAGTCTCGCCGAAAGCGGAAGTTTCCAGGGAGTCCCCAACTGCGAACTCGCTCAAGTTGGTCTTCCCCATCAGTACGGCTCCCTCCTTCCTGAGCAGCTCGACCATCGTCGCCGTGTATGGTGGAATCCAGTTTAAAAGCATTTTACTGCCCGCCGTCGTCCTTACGCCCCGCACTGTCATGTTGTCCTTCACCGCGAACGGAACGCCGGCTAATCTCCCCGCAGGCTTGCCTTGCGCGATCAAATCATCGACCCTTTTGGCGTCTTCGCGTGCTTCCTCCAGCGTCATCGTTATGAATGCGCCAATTTTCCCCTCAAGTGATATAGCGTGTTTCATACACGAATCAAATGCTTCCATCGCGCTGAACTCTTTATTACTTACCTTTTCCGCAATTTCATTGGCTGAAAGATCATAAATTTCCATATTCTATTCCTCTAAGATCCTCGCCGCACGGTAGTAATCGCCTTCGCGGTCGGGAGCGGCTGCCATTATATCGTCCCTGTACGGATACTTTACGGTGTTATCCTCCCTCATCGGGCAGGAGTCAATCTCCGTAAAGCTGAATATGGGAACTTCATTAAGTTCAAGCTCTTTCATTCGTTCCAACCCGGTTAAGAAACCGTCCATATATCGGATTATTTCCGGCAGCTCCTCCTTGGTAATCTTTAGCCTTGCCTGTGCGGCAAGGGCATTTATATCATCTGACGTTATTGACATTATAAATTTCACTTCCTAAGAATATACGTTTACCAAAAAAAGACAAAAACTGATGTCTTTGTCTTTTATTCTCAATTCTCATTTTCAATTAAAATATTTCCTTGATTACCTTTCCACAATGGAGTCCAATATACTTTCAACATCCTTATGATCGCCGAATATTGATAAGACTTTGAGTTTTCCGTTGTCAATCCCTACGAAAACTTTACATTCAACTCCGTGTTGATTATTAAAGACGTATAAGTAAGTTTCGTCATCAACCTGCACGGGTTCAG
>WRBZ01000223.1 GCA_009784305.1 Synergistaceae bacterium | reverse complement strand
TTGGAGTTGGGGTTCTTCGTTTTCAGCCTCACTGCTTACGTGCAGCGTGGTTAAACGGCCTCATTTGTTTTGGAGTTGGGGTTCTTCGTTTTCAGCCTCACTGCTTACGTGCAGCGTGGTTAAGCGGCCTCTTTTGTTTTGGAGTTGGGGTTCTCAGCCATGCTACTAACAAGTAGCATCCGTTGATTATTAAAAAATGTCCTCTACCTGACAAACACCTCCAGACTTTGCTTAAAGAATTGTGGAGATAATAGTAGACAGTTTCTCTATTGTTGCTCTAACCTAACATGGCTTTCAAATAAGTATTATAACTGGGGGCAAAAAAAATGCAAGATAATTTTTGTTCTAAATATTTGGAGGCTTGGCAGAAATATTTCTGTCTTTACAAAATTATGACGCCAAGGTATTATGGTCGCGTTCCTTAGTTTAAGGAATCATATTTAAGGAGGTTATAATATGAAAGTGCGTAACAGGTTAGTGGTTTTACTATTGGCAATGTGTATTACCGTTTTTTGTGTTTCACTGGCGTATGCTGCTCCGGCGGCCAAGTATCATATCGGCATTATTACTGGTACAGTGGCTCAGGGTGAAGATGAATTCCGCGGCGCTGAGGCAATGATTGCGAAATATGGCGACGTTAAGGATGGCGGTATGATCCAGCATATGACGTACCCCAACAACTTCGCTGCGGAACAGGAAACAACCATCTCCAATCTCGTTTCCCTTGCTTCAGATCCGTTGATGAAAGCGATCGTCATGAACCAGGCTGTTCCTGGAGCGACGGAAGGCTTCCGCCGTGCCCGCGAAATCCGCCCTGACATCCTTCTTCTCGCCGGTGTGGCGCATGAAGACCCGCTGGTTGTTGGAAGAGTGGCCGACCTTGTAATGCGCAATGACTTCATTTCAGCTGGATACCGTGTTATTTGGGCAGCGAAACAGTTGGGCGCGGACACATTTGTTCACGTCTCCTTCCCGCGTCACATGAGCGTTGAAACCCTTACCCGCCGCCGCATGATTTTCGAAGAGGCTTGCAATGACCTTGGCGTGAAATGGGTGTTTGAGACTGCTCCGGACCCGTTAAGCGATGTGGGTATTGTCGGTGCGCAGCAGTACTTGCTTGAGAACGTGCCGAAGTGGGTGGATAAGTATGGAAAGAACGCATCTTTCTATTGCACCAACGATGCTCATACAGAACCGCTTATCCGTCAGGTAGCCGAATACGGCGGGACTTTCGTGGAAGCGAGCCTTCCATCGCCGCTGCTTGGATTCCCCGGCGCTCTTGGTATTGACCTTTCGAATGAAAAGGGTAATTTCCCGGCAATTATGAAAAAGATCGAGGAAGTTATTGAAGCAAAGGGTGCAAGTGGCCGCCTTGGCACTTGGACGTATTCATTCCCGTTCTGCGCGACGACTGGACTTATTGAGCATGCGATAAACGTTATCGAAGGCCAATCAAAAATGACCGACATGCAGGATCTTCTTAAGGCATTCGCTGTTCACACACCAGGCGCTCAGTGGGCGGGTTCAATTTACGTTGATGGCACAACCGGAGAGAGACTTGACAATTACATGCTGCTTCTTCAAGATACGTACATTTTCGGCAGGGGCTATATCGGCTCTGCAGCGTTAGACGTACCGGAGAAATACCTTAAGATTTCTTCCGGCTTGACTAAATAATCAATTAACACATACCAAAATCCCCCAGGCGAGGAAACCGAATAACGGTTGCCTTTGCCTGGGGTACGTTATAGGGAGAATCGGTATAAATGGAAGCAATTCTGAGCCTGCGTGGCATAGGAAAACAGTTCTACGGCAATAGGGTATTGTCAGATGTTTCATTTGATGTGGGAGCAGGTCAAATAGTAGGACTTGTGGGAGAAAACGGCGCCGGTAAATCAACACTAATGAAAATTCTTTTCTCAATGCCTGAAATACACGAAACCGGCGGATATGAGGGCAGCGTCCTGTGGAACGGCAATGAAGTCAGATTTAAAAGTCCTTTTGATGCGCTTGATGCAGGTATAGGCATGGTACATCAAGAATTTTCGCTAATACCAGGGTTTACTACAACAGAAAACATTCTTCTAAACCGTGAATCAGTTCATAAATCAGTTCTGACAGATATTTTCAGTCCGCGCATCAGTATGCTCAATCGTGAAATGATGGCGGAACGTTCGAAGAAAGCTATAAACAAACTTGGAGTGTCGCTCGATCCAGCAATGCTCGTCAAAGAAATGCCCGTTGGACATAAGCAATTTACGGAAATTGCACGCGAACTATGCCGTGACAACGTTAAGCTTATTGTCCTCGATGAGCCTACGGCTGTGCTTACGGAAAGCGAAGCGGAAGTCTTGCTTTCATCCCTGCGCATATTGGCAACCGAGGGAATAGCGATAATTTTCATTTCACACCGCCTCCGGGAGGTCGTCGAACTTTGTGACTGGGTCGTAGTATTGCGTGATGGACAAAAAGTTGAGGAATTTCCGGCGAAAGGAAGTTCTGTCAAAACGATTGCGTCGCTCATGGTTGGCCGATCGGTGGAAACGCAAAGACAAGTTGATGATGATTTTCAAGATAACAGTGGAAAAGATGAAACACCAGCGCTGTCAGTTGAACGGTTGTGGGTTGATATGCCGGGGGAAACAGTGCGTGATGTTTCGTTTTCCGTGAGAAAAGGGGAAATTTTCGGTATAGGCGGACTTGCCGGGCAGGGAAAACTTGGTATTCCGAATGGTATCATGGGTTTATCGCCAGCAGGCGGCAATGTTAAGCTGCATGGAAAACCCATGCAAATTGGATCTCCATACAGAGCGCTTGAGCAGCGTTTGGCGTTTGTTTCGGAAGATCGCCGCGGTGTTGGATTGCTGCTTGACGAG
>WRBZ01000222.1 GCA_009784305.1 Synergistaceae bacterium | reverse complement strand
GAGGGAAATAGCGGAAGTATTCGAGTTCCCGCCGGAACTGGCAAAGGAGTGGTACAACCGGGGATATTACGGCGCCACGGTCTTTAACGTCAAAGCGGTCTATCAGAAGTACCTCGGCTGGTTCGACAACAATCCTGTTTCGCTCTGGAAACTCCCTGACAAAACGTCCGCCGCGCTATACGCAAAGTACTTGCCGCTGGCGGGCGGCAGCCTGGTCGAAGCGGCGCGCCTTGCATACGCGGACGGGCACTATCGCTGGGTAGTTGAAGTGCTCGACCATGTACGCCTCGCGCCCGAGCAATGGGGAACGTCGATTCATACCGCAGCAACGGAACTCCAGGCTGACGCATTTGAGCAGATGGGCTACTCAGCGGAGAGCGGAATCTGGAGGAATTATTACATTACCGGAGCTTGGAGGAACCGTAATAAGGAGTTCGGGAAAGTTCTCGATATGCCGGTAACCGCCACAATGGGGCCGGATACCGTGCGCAACATGGATACTCAACAGATAATAGAAACCCTTTCGACGCAAATAAACGGTTCAACCTCCGCTTCCTCTTTCAAGGGAACCGTACTCTGGAATGTTGACGGGGAACAGTTTATAACGCAAATGGAGGATCACGTGCTTTGGACATGGCCTCTTTCGGCTTTCGCCGGCATTGTGCCCGATACCACTATCACCATGACCCGCGATGAGCTGAACTCTGCCCTTTTAGCTGCGGATGCCCAAACCTCATGGCTTGACGCGCTGCTGAAAAACGGTAACGTCAAGATAGATGGCGACGCAAACCTTTTGCCAAAAATTGCGAGCCTCACCCATATCGATCCTCCTCCGCTGCCATCGCCGTATGATCCGACACCTCCCGCCCCGCCCGTTCCTCCGGAAGTACCTGGGTTAGTCCTATACTGGAAAAATGGCGGCGCGTTAGAGAGCATTCCGAGTGGGGACAGCATCATCGCGAGCGTTACCCCAAACGGCTGGGCGATCACAAATTTGAGGATAACCCAAATAGACGGCACAGTTTACGATGATGAAGGAGACCATATCCAATGGAACGGGCTGTCGTTCGATATCGTAGGCAACTACCTGAGCTTCGCTGTCCGCACCGTAGATATAATCGGTACTCCTGTTAACGAAGAGCAGTTCGTGGTTTCCTTGGAAGCGACTGTCAAAAAGGGCGCGCAAACGGAGACGATCAAGGGTGAAATCGTCGCAGGCGAGAACTCGGATTCAAGCAGCGGATGCAACGCGGGATTTGGTTTTGGCTGCGCGGCGTTAGCATTTGCCTTTATTGCCGTTCCGTTCGTATTCAGGAAGAGATAAGAATGTAGGGGGCGGCAATGTGCCGCCCCCTTTAAACATCCTCAATTCCATGAATTTTCGGCGATAAAATATTCAATATCAATATTCTTCCATTAAGTGTTCAAAAAAAATATTTATAATACATGTCAAGAGCAAAGGAAAATGTCATGTTAAAATATGAATATTGAGAAAGGGAAAATATCATACATCTCAATATGTAATAGGCTTACACAGCCGTTTTTACCGCCAGCCGGGTCGTGTCCGGTTGGCTTTTTTTCTTATTCCAAGTACGCCACGGATGGTCTGCTACCGGAATGTTTTTCTTCTTTTCTTTAGCTTCTACTGGTGTTTTTGTGGGTTTCTCCCGCACATTCAGCTCGCTTGGAGATATCATCAAATCATGAATTTCTCCATTCAATATCCCCCGAAGGGCTCCGTTCACCGAGCGCAACACAGTTATTTTTTCCCCTTTACGCATCAATATTTTCTCTTTGCCTTTTATCAACTGGTATTTCGTCCCCTCAAATGATATTTCAGAACCGCCTGTTGATATGCGTTCCTCTTGCATAGATAAAATCACCGCAAGAGCTTTTGCATTAGGGCAAGGTAAGAACACTTTATCGTTCGATTGCGCTTTATGCGCGAATTGCTTGTTGTGTTTGCCCAAATACGTTTTAAGGAACTCATTCGCGCCTTCAATAGTCTTTATTTTCGCTATCCGCAGTTCTACTACAAGCCTATGCTGAAACGTCCCCCACAGCCTTTCGATTCTACCTTTTGCCTGCGGGCTGTGTGCTGCTATATGCCATATTCCCAAGTCGTGCAGCATTCGCCCGTACTGAGTCAAGGGGGCTTTCCTGCCTTCCAATTCATCTTCTTCGCTCAGTTTGCCATTCAGTTGGGAAAAGAATATTGTGTGCTTGTCCGAGTAGATAGAAGCCGGTATCCCATGTTGCTTCATCATCTTTTCCAACATCAGAATATAGCCTTTCATACATTCTGTTGGTTCGAGATGGGCGGACAATACTTTTCCTGTAGCATCATCTATTGCACCATGTAGACTGTAATTCCTGCCTATTTCAAGCCAATCGAACGGTGAGGCATCTATCTGGACGAGATCGCCTTCATGTTCCCTTCTTTCACGTGTTCGCCGTTTCCGTATTCCTTTGTGCGTGTGGATATTGTTTATTCCTGCCTCCTTTAATATATTCCCGACTGTTTTTGACGATACGCAAATCTTGTCCCGTTCTTCCAGAAGTTCAGACATATGCTTCAGGCTTGCTCCGCTATACTCTCCTTTTGCTAAATTAGCTATGATATTTCTGACTTCTTGAGGAATGGTATTAACTGGTTTCCTTCCTCTGTTGCCATGAACGAGGGCTTCTGCTCCTTTCTCTATATATTTAGCTTTGAGTCGAAATACTTGGCGGACACTAATGTGCATCCTTTTTGCGGCTTCCACCGCTGTCATTTTTCCGTCTTTTAGAAATTCCAGTACGCCGTGCTTTTTTGATTCTGTTATTCTCAATAAAATGTCAGCTCTTTTCATCTCCTGAGTATGACATTTTCCCTTTCCCGT
>WRBZ01000221.1 GCA_009784305.1 Synergistaceae bacterium | reverse complement strand
GAAAGAGCCATCAGTCTGTACCTACAGTTGTATGCTCATAAGCATAATAATGCTGGTAAGCAGGGCAAGGACTGCGTAGGTTTCCACCATTGCAGGAAGAACTAAAGCCTTTCCCATTTCTTCCGGTCTTTTTGCCATCATCTGTATGCTTGCAGCCGAGGTCTTCCCCTGCGCAATAGCCGAAAGCCAGCCTCCAATCGCTATCGGAAGACATGCGGCAAAAATTGCGAGCCCCTGAATCCAAGAGACTGCAACGCTTTCGCCGCCGAGAAGTCCTACTTTCGCCAATACAATGAAAGTGACGATGATTCCATAAATTCCCTGCGTTCCGGGAAGTGCCTGAAGTATAAGGCAAAGCCCGAACTTGCTTGGGTCCTCCGTCATGACTCCGCCTGCGCTCTCACCTGCTATGCCCACTCCGATGGCTGATCCTGCCCCGGCAAGGGCTGCTGATAGGGCAGCTCCTAAAAGAGACAAAGAAATTCCTAATTCCATATCTTATAAAAACCCCTTTCAAAAAAATTTATTTTTCAGATATATTTACATATTTTGCATTGCAGGTGAGCGGTTTGAATACTCGCCCACCGCCCGAATAGAACTTGCCGAAAAATTCGACGTACTGAAGGCGCAGCGAGTGAACAAAAGCACCGAGAACATTTATAGCTAAATTGAATATATGTCCGCCCACCACTACTACTACCGCAAAAAACCAGCCAACATAAGGGATGCCAGCCGCAAGCATTCCAAGCATGTTAATTACCATAGCAATTGCAGCTGAAGCAAGCCCAAGCGCGAGAAGACGGCTGTAACTAAGCACATCTCCAAGCCATGATGTTGCGCCATAAAGGGTCAGAAATCCGTATGTAATTTTCGAAAAAATACCCTTCTTTTCCCGTCCCGCGTGCCACATTATTGTCAGCGCGCCAAAAAGCGCTATCCCCTGAGCAGCTACCATCCAACTGCGTGATAAAGCTTCTGCTGAAACTGCCCCTATGAGAAGCAAACCGGTAAGGAAAACAAGCCATGCAATTTTGTCGAAAAGCGCGTCAACAAATTTTCCCTCTTCCCAACAGATTCTAAACGCCAGAATCTGTCCATAGAACAAATGAATTACACCAAACGTAAGAGATATTCCCAAAACGAGAAAAATGTCATTCATAGGGTCAAATATCGTAATAGCGCTGCTAGCGATACTAAGAGGTTTAAGGAACGGCACAATGGTAAATAAATCCCCGAAATAGCTTCCCGTAATTGAGCCGTATACGAAAGTAGGCACACAAACGATCATAATGAGTTTTAAGAATTGTTTAGTGCCGGTTGGCATGTTTTTATACTTCCTTAAGACAAAGAAAAGCAGCCCTGCTATAACCAACGCATATCCTGCGTCGCCAAGGCACATTCCGAAAAATATGAAAAAGAATGGAGAGAGTTTTGGAGTAGGATCCATGCTCCCGTATTGCGGGGGAGAAAAAAGTGTTGTCAGAACCTCAAAAGGCGAGTTCCATTTGGTATTATTCATCAATGACGGGACGTCGTCGTCCTTTGATGGATCCATAGTTACAAGCTCAAAAACTCCAAGAGAAACAAGCTTACTCTCTATTTCCGGCAGATAGGAGACAGGAACCCAACAATTCGTTACAATCGTGCTATTAGTGAATTCGCCGCTTGCAAACGCCAAATAGCGTTCTTTAAGTATACTCCAGTGATCCACCAGCTTTCTGAAAACACCGACATGCTCATTAGCGAATTTTGCGATTTCCTCGTGTAGGAATTCTTCCTCTGAACGCAATTCTCCCTGTCTTGTTTTAATTAACTCCAACTGCTCGGAAACATTTCGCTTCACATTGTCTTTGCTGAAATCCAACTCGGATATCGTAAGATTGCTTTTTAAGCATATCTCCATAACTTCGCTCTCTCGCTCCGATGCGTACATTACAACGCCCCAGATATATCGTTCCTTTTTTTGGGGATGAGCAAGATATACTTCACAGTCGTTTCCCACTTCTTTCAGAAGGTTCTCTTTCCATGCTTCCGACTGCATAAAAGGCAAGCATCCGGCTATTGCCCTGAGTCTTCCTTTTGAGCCAAATATGTTAATGTTATGTTGGAAGCCCGTTAATTTGGTGAAAATGCCCTTCGTATTGTCCAACTGCGACATTTCTATCCTTATTGAAGATAGTTTTCTTTCAAACTCACGGGTTATCTCTAATTTATTAGTTGTATTACAGCTGTTTGCCAATTCAGCAAGCTCGCTCAGAAAGTTACTTGGTCTTTCTCCTAATGCTCTTGCTATTGCAGACACTGAGTCCTTATAATATGGTTCAAGGAAACGCAACATGAAACGCAGATCCGCAAGGACTGCATCACATTCTGTACATTTTGCAACAGCAGAAGCTTTTGATCCCAATGTCACAGTAGTTTCATTGTTATCTTCATTCCTCGGAATTATCTCGCAAACACCTGATTTTTGAAGTGTAAGCAAAACATCTTCTTGTATAGACTTATGATAGTAAAGAACTGCTTTTTTAAGCTTAACTACTGGCATATCTATTCATCACCTCTTCCGCTATTGCCTTTGCCGCCCCTGAAACTTTGTTCGAGTTGGAATCGAGAAAAGATTTAGCTGCTGCTTCTCCTTTAGTAACCAGTTCAATAGCTTTCGCTTCAGCCTCTTTCTCTGCCGCCGCTGTTTTTGTCCTAATATCACGCGCGGCTGCCTGACGCACTTCCTTTATTTTATTTTCGGAATCAGAAGTAGCTTTATTTTGTAAATGAACGGCTTCAGCTTTTGCTTCCTTGATTTTCAAAGCAGCCAACGTTTCTGCTGCCTTTATTTCGTCGACAAGATTATCCGCCATTCCGCCATCACCCCCTTTCAGAATG
>WRBZ01000220.1 GCA_009784305.1 Synergistaceae bacterium | reverse complement strand
TTTGCTCACCTATTTCAGAAATACTGGCCTATTTTTGCATGCTTTTGCACATTTCATGTGAAAGTTTGAGGTACATTTCAATTATTTTTTACCCTTTAGGGTATTACAGACAAAAACTAATAATAATAGATTAGATAACGTAAACATTTTTCCAAATGTTTACATGCCGCAATATTGAAATAGTTATCTGAGGAGATGGTATGAATTGAAAAATATGAAAATTGGAACACAGATAATTCTCGTTACGTTTTTTGTCGCTATTATCACTATAGTTGGACTTTCAGTAGTAAGCGTACGCTATTTTTCATCGTATGCACACAATGTAATGCAGGAAAGCGCGAATTATGGAATGGCCGGGATGAAGGATTTCATTGAGGCGGAGATGCTGAAAGTGATGGACTTCAGAGATCAGTTGCGTAATAACGAGATTTTAGCTCCTCTTATCGCCAGCCGTGACACGCAGGCATTGTACACCGCACTGAACCCTCTCAGTCAGGCAACAGGGATAAACCACATCACTATTGCTGCTGCGGATGGTACGGTAATAGCGAGAACTCAAGATCCAACTAACATTGGGGACAATATAGGCGGCGATGAAATCGTAAAACGAGCGCTTAACGGGGAATTCGTAGAAATGATAATGCCCGAAAGCACGACGAAACTTGGATATTTCTGTGCAACCCCGGTCAAGGAGAACGGTAAAATAGTCGGGATGATCAGGACTGCTTTGAGACTGGATGACGAGAGGATCGTTGATTTGATAAAGGAACGGTATGGCATCGAAGCGACTCTGTTCGCCGATAAGACCAGAATCAATACGACTTTAATTGATAAAGGAAAACGGGTCATCGGAACGGATGCTCCAGAGGCCATTCAGCAGGCGGTGCTGCGGGACGGAAAAGACGTTAAGATGCCCTTGATGCTTTTCGGAAAGGAACATTACGCTTCATACAGCCCTATCAAAGACCCAAGCTCCGGCAAAATAATGGGTATATACTTCAGCGGAAAGTCGGCGGAGGAAGCGAATAATGCAAGCCGGGCGATGATAATGAGCGTGGGGATGATTTCCATTATCGTTTTTATCATTGCTGCCATAATTTCAATTTTGATGGCGCGAAGAATTTCAAAGCCTCTTGGACAGATCGTTGCCATCTCGGAAAGGGGTCGCAACGGGGACCTCACTATTAAGAAAGAGGACTTTAATTACGATGGAGGAGGAGAACTCGGCGCACTAGTCAGCTCGTTGTCCGAGATGTTATCCGCTCAGCTTAAAGCTATGTCTCAGGTAGTCTCGACAGCGAACGAGGTCACGAGCCATTCCGCGGCTCTGAATTCACTCTCTGACGCAAATGAGGCAACCATGTCGAGTTTCGACTCTTTGATCAAGAAGGTCTCGGAGCTTTGCAACCTCAACGCACAAGCGGTCGAGAGGAGCGTTACGAGCATTTCCGAAATGTCCACAGGCGCGGGCTCAGTCGCAAAGATGTCAACGGAGAGCGTGGATTCCCTTGCCAGAACGACGCAAATGTCTCAGACAGCAGTGAATTCCGTGAACAGCCTTGCCGGTGACATCAGTCAGGTGAATGAAAAGACAATGGAAAATCAGGAAAAAATTCATGTGCTATCGGATTCGGTGGAGAAAATATCCAATTTCATGGGAGTAATCCAGTCCATAGCTGACCAAACCAACCTTCTGGCTCTGAATGCAGCAATTGAGGCGGCACGGGCCGGAGAAGCCGGCAAAGGCTTTGCTGTAGTTGCCGAGGAGGTGCGCAAGCTTGCTGAAGAATCCCGCAACGCGTCGAAAAGCGTTGAAGAACTTGTATCCCTTCTGAGCCAGAACGCCGTGGAGGCGATATCGACGTCGGAGCAGTCCGTTGAGATTGTGGGGAAGATCAAGCCTAAGGTGGATGCTGCGATTAACGGGCTAAACAACGCCTTGTCCGAGATAACGCACACCAATGAGGCTATACAATCCATCGCTGCTGTAGCCCAAGAGCAGGCAGCGAGCAGCTCGGAGATGATGTATGCTATAGAGGATATTAAGCGGAGCACGGATAATATAACGGGAACGTTGCACGAGCTAAATCATCTAAGCGGGCAGGCCACGAAAACAGGGGAATCCGTATCGGACTCTGCGTACCAAATGACCCAAAGCGCTGATGACCTGAAGGATGTTCTCGCCGTTTTCAGGATAGCGAGTTAATAGATATTGCTCCCCCGATTAAATATTGGACGCCTGTATTAAAAACACTAAACAACTGCTAACTGATTGACCGCGAGCAGATGGATAATGCTTATTTGGAATTGAATTTATAAACGTTTGCGCAATCAAGGGCTAAAGAATATCGTAATACTTAAAAAAGATTGGCATGGCAAAGCTTTTGTTTTCTTTTGCAATAATGAGTGAATATGTTTCCCTTTTTGTAACATGATTTATTAATTGAAAAAGCACCTCAGTTATTGGATAATAGTGTTGTTTGTATACGCCAATAGAAGTAAGACTATGGGGGGAAACTAATGATTTACAAGCAGTTCAAGGATTTGCAGCTTTCATGGCTGGGCATGGGTGCTATGCGTTTGCCAGCTACGCAAGAGGGATATGACAGTCCTATTGACCATGATAAGGCAATGGAATTAATTGAATATGCCTACGAGCATGGAGTTAATTATTACGATACAGCTTATTTCTATCACCGTGGAGAGTCAGAGCGGTTTATTGGCAAGGCGCTTGCGCGTTTTCCGCGTGATAGCTGGTATCTTGCCTCCAAAATGCCGGGGGGGATGATGCAGATTATAGATGGAAAGATTGAAGTGGGCGGCTCCAATATGGATACCATAGTATTCTCCGGACCTACAGATTTATTTGAATTTCAACTGAAAAGATG
>WRBZ01000219.1 GCA_009784305.1 Synergistaceae bacterium | reverse complement strand
GTAATTGCGGGGCCGGAAAGAAAAAGCAGGCTGATAAGCGAGAAGGAAAAAAGGATAATAGCGTTTCACGAAGTGGGACATTCCCTTGTGGCAAAACACATTCCCGACAGTGATCCCGTGCATAAGATATCGATAATACCGAGAGGTCATGCCGCTCTCGGTTATACGCTTCAATTGCCGGAAGAAGACCGTTTCCTCATGTCTCGCAAGGATATGTTCGGTAGGATAAGCATACTTCTTGCGGGGCGGGCGGCTGAGGAGATTATCTTTGGAGATGTCACGAGCGGTGCGGCGAACGACCTTGACCGCGCTTCACGAATGGCGCGTCAGATGGTCATGGAGTTTGGAATGAGCGAACGCCTTGGATTGGTGAAACATGGACGCAAACATGAGGAAGTGTTTTTAGGCCGTGATATCGCCGCAGAGGATAGAAATTACAGCGACGAAGTGGCGTATGCCATTGATCAGGAAGTAAAGGCAATAATTGACGGCTGTCACAAGAAAGCCCTTGAAATATTGAAGGAAAACGAAGAAATGCTTCGCCACATAGCAGATGTACTGCTTGACCGTGAAATACTTGACGGGGTGGAATTTCAGAAACTTATTAACGGAGAAGAGCTTCCGCCAAAAGAGGATAAAAAGACTGAAATTAAGGAAGAAGAAACTGAGCCGGCAGCGGCGGATGATATCGAAGAATCATCATATGAAACCATAGCCGAAACAGAGGAAGTTGTTCAGGACGAAGAAGGGAAACCTGAGGGCTTTATAGCTTAGTATCAATGCTGAAATTCTTGTGGATATTTGGCGGTATGGGATTCATCTTTCTGACGACATGCCTCGGTTCGGCAACTGTGTTCTTTTTTCGAAAGCCGGGTAGAGGCAAGGCACAGAAAATTTTCATAGGTTTAGCGGCGGGCATAATGATTGCGGCTTCCGTTTGGAGCTTGCTCATCCCCGCAATAGAGGAAGCGGAAGCGTCGGGAATGATTGGATGGATTCCGGCTGCAACTGGATTTGTATTGGGCGTTTTATTCCTGTTTGGCTTGGACAAACTTATTCCTCATTTTCACGGCGCCTCAGGAACACAGGAAGGGCTTTCCACTTCCATGAAAAAAACAACCTTGCTGGTTTCAGCGGTAACTTTGCACAACATTCCCGAAGGAATTACCGTAGGGCTTTCTTTCGCGCTTGCCGCTCAACACGGCGATAATCCTGCGATGTATGCGGCAGCCATGGCGTTAACGCTCGGCATCGGTATTCAAAACTTCCCGGAAGGCGCGGTGGTTTCTTTGCTTCTGCACCAGGAAGGGAACAAACCCAAGAAGGCATTTTTGCTCGGTTGCGCTACGGGCGCAGTACAGCCATTGTTCGGCATTATCACCGTCCTTTTGGCTGGAGCTATAGCTCCGACTATGCCATGGATGTTATCTTGCGCGGCTGGCGCGATGATGTATGTCGTGGTAGAGGAGCTGATCCCACAGGTACATTTGGGCGAACACTCAAACGCGGGGACTCTCGGCGTAATGGCAGGTTTTCTAATAATGATGATTCTGGTTGTCGCGTTTGGCTAAATAATTATATGGTTCCAAAGGAGGTGAAAATATATGTGACTTTTTATGGATCCCGGTGGGATGTACATTGCAGGCGCCGTGATAGTTATATGCATAATAGCATTTGTTTACATACGGCGGCGTAAGCCATAGATCAGGAAGTAAAGCTCTATAAATATTAGACAGCAAAAGAGACAGTTGCTTTTGTGCGATTTCCTTTTTCCATAAGAAACCTGCCAAGCCTGATATCTCTAATGTAGAACGCAGCCGTCAATAATAATCCAGCGCCAAACATAAGAATTAAACAAAGTATAGTGTCATTCACCCTGTTTTCGTTCCTTTCAGTTTGGTATTAGCGCAGTAAAGACAGAACTCCCTCCGGAAGCTGATTAGCTTGTGTCAGCATTGAATTCCCCGTATTGACTATGATCGTGAGTTTTGCTAAATTCAAGGCTTCTTTTGCTATATCAAGGTCTCTTATCCTGCTTTCCGAACTCATTAAGTTTTCACTCGCGACGGATAGATTTGTTATCGTGTGCTCAAGCCTGTTTTGGAAGGCTCCCAATCTGGCGCGTATTGAAGAGACTTTGTCTATTGCTCTGTCAATTCTTGTAATTGCCCTTTCCGACAGTTTGTTATTCAAGAGCAGAATATCCGATAATCCGAGAGACCGGCTGCTTATGTCCCCAAATGAGATTTGCAGGTCCTCTTTTTCATTTGCTCCTATCTGAAGGACTGTCGCATTACTCGCCAAGTGAAGGAATTCATCAATATTTGTGGTTTTTGCCCTGAAATCAAATCTTTTTGCTTCTTCATTCCAGTATACTTCAATACTTTTCATAGGGTCAAAGATTAAATCAATATTCTCGTTCACTACTCCGTAAGCGGTATTTCCGCTCACTTTTACGCCGCTCGCAAATATCGTCCCATCGTGAGCATCGCTTACGGATAAGCTGAAAATTGATTCCTGTGATTCTTGAATTACGTTAAGCCCCAAAGCTTTTATGAACTCTTCATCTCCTGTGAAATGAATTTTTCCGTCTTCGCCAGGTTTAGCGGACCTTACAACAATAGTGGAGCCATAAGACCAGATATATCCGGTTTCGGTCGGCGCAAATATACCGACAGATTCCGGGCTGTTGGTTTTACCATCGGCCACCACCGCAAATTCGGACATGCTATTTAGCACATACTTTGCGTTTTCAAGCTGAAACGCTATCGCGTAATTGAGCTTTTCCGCGAAATCGTAAAATGTATCGCTCTCATACAACACTATCGTGGCGGATAATCCCCCCTGATTAAGCGTCAAGGATTGGGGAAAAGTCGTAGGTAATACATT
>WRBZ01000218.1 GCA_009784305.1 Synergistaceae bacterium | reverse complement strand
CAAGACGATGGACCTTGACCTTCAGACCTACTCAGTCGGAGGAGACTCCACCATCAATAAAATCGCAGATATAGTCAATGATATTAAAACCACAGGCAAAACACATAATCGCGTTATGATAGTTGAAGTTTTCGGGCGTTACGCGGGACATACCGCATTCCGCGGCGGAGTTGCATCTGACGCCGACTGCATTCTTATTCCAGAAATTAACGTTGACTTTAAAGTTGTTTATAAGGACATAAAACGACATTATATCCGCAGAATACTTAACAGCGACGTTCATGCCGGAACCTATGTTATCGTTGTTGCAGAGGGAGTACGCGATGAGAAAGGCGAGCTTTTCTCAGATGGATTGGGAAAGGACTCTTTCGGTCACGTTAAGCTTGCCGGAGTGGCAAAATATATCAGCAGTACGCTTTCTTCAATGATGAAAGAGGATCCGGAGATCGAGCAGTTTATGAAGATGGTAGGGATGTATGTAAAGGGTTCTTTTGAAATTCCGGAAGTCAGGGAGGTCATTCCGGGACATATAGTAAGGTCTGGTAACTCAACGGCGTATGATGTCAATTTTGGAAAGGAATCGGGGGGAGCGGCGGTATATCTGCTTGACGAGGGTATAACAGGAGTGACCGTTGTAGACGTTCGAGATGGAATAATCCGTTATATTCCCACGAAAGAAGCGATACAACAGCGCTATGTCAATCTGGAGCAAGTAAAGTTTTATGAACAGATGGGAATTTGCTTTGGACGTGTGGCTACGCCTTCAAGCGATTTCAAACCTACGTTCGATCTTGCCGTCGCGCCGATACGCAGATTTTATTAACTATCGTGAACCTGAATGCAAAAAAACGTAAGGGTCCCATTAGGACGTCGCCTTCAACGCCATGCAATGGGGTAGCGGCGAAGCCGATGGGGGATTGCCCAGCGAACAGTATGACTAACAGGTAATCTGGGGAGGAAATATATATTGAAGAAAAACTGTTGTTTATTATTTATGTCATTGGTGGTGATATTGATAATGAGCTCGGAAAGCTATGCGTACCGTGAAGTATTAAGAGGATCCTTTTTAGAGAACCATAAAGAGAGCATTATCGTTCTTGATTCAAAGGAAGATTTGTCCGGTACCCTTTCCGATTTGCGTATTACAAAACCGGAAACGGTCGACAATTTCGATTTTTCCAGGGAGTTTCTTGTGCTTATTATAGCCTCTGCGTGCCCGAACCCCGGATACAGAATAGTTGCAGAAAATATTGATTTTAAAGACGGCAAAGTCAATGTGAAATATAAAACTGAGAGCGGACCTGAAGGAATGATGTACGCTCAGGTAATATCCTATCCTTGGCTGCTTGCGGCAGTAGAAAGGTAATTATGAAAAATCTGAAGAATAAAAAAGAGGAAACGCCGCGGATTTGGCGTGGCACGTTGGAAATTGCGTCTTTCGTTTGCGGAGCAATGGTAATGGTTGTGGAAATGGCAGGTTCCCGCCTTCTTGCTCCCTGGATGGGCTCGTCAATAATAGTTTGGACGAGCCTTATTGGTATCATACTTGCATTCCTCAGCGCCGGATACTGGCTTGGCGGAAAACTGGCGGATTTAACTCCCAAAACTGCAAGCTTATCAAAAATAATACTGGCTGCTTCAGTTTCGGTAGCGATACTTGGTTTGTCGGCTAATCCTGTTCTTCTTTTCATATCAGGTATGACCCATAACCTTTATATAGGTTCTATCGTCGCGACAATTATCCTTTTTTCAATACCGAGCGTTCTTCTCGGAATGGTATCGCCGATGATAGTGCGCATAGCGCTCTTATCCAATACCAATGTCGGAGCCACTGTTGGGAGGTTTTCAGCCCTTTCCTGTATTGGAAGCATACTTGGAACGTTTCTGGGCGGATTTATTCTGATTTCTTTGTTTTCTACCGGCACAATACTTATGCTTACTGCTGCAACCCTTGCCGTAACATCTGCATTGGTCGGTATGCGTGGGTTTTCAACAAAAAAACCTCCAGCCGTAACTACAGTTCTCATGTTTGTTTTTATTGCCGCAGGTACATGGATAGAAATAAACGGGATGCCAATGGCAACTGCCGGTGTCCATATTGAAACTCCCTATAATCATATAAGGATCTATGAGGGAAACAGATATCAGGATAACAGGCTTGTAAGGATACTTCAGACCGACCCTACCGGCAGCCAGTCCGCAATGTATATTGATTACCCGAACGAGCTTGTTTTTGAGTACACAAAATTTTATGACCTGGCTTTTTTCTATCGTAATGAAATAAGGAATGTTCTGATGCTTGGCGGAGGAGGCTACTCGGTCCCCAAATACCTTGCGGCCAATTTTCCTGAAGTTTCGGTAGACGTAGTCGAATTGGATCCCGGAATGACGGCTGCTGCAAAAGAACACTTTGGATTTATACAAAATGAAAAAACAAGAATTTTTCATGAGGACGCGCGCACATTTATTAATCGGGCCGACGAAATGACAGGCAAATACGACGCGATATTTTGGGATATCTTTACGTCGGAGTATAATATACCTTTTCATCTTACAACCGTTGAAAGTGCGCTTAGGGCTTATTCACTGCTTTCAGACAACGGAGTAACGGTAATGAATATTATTTCAGCAGTGGAAGGGAAAAGCGGCGGTGTTTTTCAAGGCATGTACGCCGCCTTTTCAAAGGTTTTTCCACACGTTAGGATTTTTTTAGCTAATTATCCCAATAATACTAATGTCAGGCAGAATGTAATACTTGTAGCGTCAAAATCCGAGCTTTCAAATGATGGGATAGTTGATGAAAAAATCAGGAACTTATTGCCCCATGAGTTGAAACAACCTGTAAACATGAGTGTCAGCGCTTTTACGGATTCATTTGCTCCGGTAGAGTAT
>WRBZ01000217.1 GCA_009784305.1 Synergistaceae bacterium | reverse complement strand
TTGAAATGGCTCATTTCAAATAAACCGGTCTGTCATTACCCATCGTATGGAGCTCAGCGGTATCTGCATGGAGACCTTCAATTCATGTGGATATTTGCCTTGACTGTTTTGAGCGGCGCTTTTGATGATGCCTCGGCGGCTTTTTCCTCGGGGAAAGATGAACATTCATTATTTCCTGAAAACCTTAAACTTGACAATGATTTGGAGATAAGAAAACTACCTGTCGGCTGCTGGGGCAATTATATCGAGAAGATTAATACCAAGTTGATTTCAAACGCAGGCGATGCGGCTTTGAATACAACTTACTATGGGCCGCCAATAGAAGTTCTCATGATAGCCAACGCCAACCCCGTCCGCCAAGCTCCCAATACCTTGAATATTAAATCCGCCATGTCCAAGATTCCTTTCAAGGTCTGCAGCGACCTTTTTATGACGGACACCGCAGAGATGTGTGACTTGGTGCTTCCAGTGTCATCTTTTCTGGAGGACGAGGATTGGATCGGCTCTTATTGGCACAGCTACTTAGTGAGAAGCGAGCGTGTAATTCCACGCTATGCGGATTCAAAGACGGATGTAGAGATTTACGCGGGACTTTCCGCCGCTCTGGGGCAAAAACTTGATTTAATTGAAGCGAAGCGACGGATGGACATGTCGATATTAGCGGATGAGAGGCTTTCTATGGTAAGCGACCGGGTTTACTTATGGAATGAGCCAAGCTACTGGCTTTCCGCCGAGTCAAAAGCGGAGCTTCCCCTGACAATTCCAGATCATAACGCAAATAATATATATACCAAGTTGCAGTCAAACGTTTTGAATGCAACTTGGCATCGGTTTATTACTGTACATTGCGGGACTTATATCAACGGGCAGAGCGATGAACCGCGTATCGGAAAAGACGATAAAGAAATACCGGAAATTTTCCTTAATCCCAATATAATAAAAGAATTGAACCTGAGTTTGGGGCAGAGGATAAAAGTTGTTTCATCAAACGGAAACGAGATTTACATGAGAGTAAGCGAAGACGCTTCAGTTTCTCTCAAGTATGCTTACGCCTATCAGGGGAACAAGACCATAAATTTACTGACAAACGCATATGAGGCCCCCGGTTCGGGCGCGCCATACGCGGAGTGTTTTGTGAGAATTATTGTTTGAACTTATTTTTTACCAATAATGTTAATACAGAGGGAGGCGGGGTACTTCACATACATGCCATAAATGTCCTATATTACCGATATTAAAATAACATCGTTTTTCAATATACGCTTCATCGTACAGTACTTTAGTTGTATCCTGCCAAGGAAGTAGTTTCTACTTCACATCACAAAGTAATCGCCGATAGCCTGCGCTTCGTTATTCGCATGATTTATTAAATTTTTGACAAGCATGTTAAAATACTACTGCCTATAAAGATAGGGGAGTACATTTAGGCGTATCAACGGAACAGATAATTTTGCAGCCCGATTCATTACGCAAAATGCAAAATTGTTCAATAGGCCAAAACCTCTGGCAATTTCTAACCCCATAGGCCACTTTATTGATCAACTGAATCTTTCCAGTATAGGCGAACTAATTCAGAGAGAAACGTATAAGAGAAGCGTATAAGATCGGAACCACATGGGTTATACCCGATGACAAGCAGAACCCGCCAAACCGACCATCAGGGTGAAAGAAAAGCGAACATAACGTGTAAACATCTTCCATATACACGAAAGGGTGCAATTATGAAAAAAACAATTTTTGTAGTGGATGATAACAATACCAATTTATCTCTGGCAGAAAAAGCGCTGCAAGACCAATATCGGGTGATAACCTTGCCGTCGGCGGCAAAAATGTTCAAGTTTTTAGAAAAGACGACGCCGAATTTGATCCTGCTGGATATCGAAATGCCGGAAATGGACGGGTTTGAGGCTTTGAGCCGTTTGAAAGAAAATAATGTGGACATACCCGTCATTTTTCTGACAAGCCTTCTCGACGCCGAAGTGGAAGTGAAGGGCTTCCAACTCGGTGTGATCGATTTTATCACAAAGCCGTTTTCCGCTCCTGTTTTGATAAACCGCATCAAGACGCATTTAGGAATTGACGAAATAATCCGTGAACGGACGGCACAGCTACAGAACCTGCAAAACGCCATCATATTCGGATTCGCGGATATGGTGGAAAGTCGGGATGAAGAAACAGGCGGCCATGTTGAACGGACATCGATATATATACAGATACTATTTGATTCCTTGGTGGAGCGGGGCATATATGCCGATGTTATCAAAGATATTAACAGGGAATGGTTTATCTCATCGGCGCGCTTGCATGACGTGGGAAAAATCGCTATATCGGATATGATCCTGAACAAGCCCGGTAAGCTGACCGATGAGGAATTCGCAATCATGAAAACCCACGTTATTGAAGGAGAGCTAGCTATCGATAAAATCGCTTCACGGACGTATGATGTGGAGTTTTTGAAAAACGCAAGATTATTTGCGGGCAACCACCATGAACGCTGGGACGGCACGGGTTATCCGCGCGGATTATCGAAAGAGGACATCCCGCTACAAGGCCGGCTCATGGCAATTGTAGACGTGTACGATGCGCTTATGTCCGAACGCCCCTATAAAAAACCGTTTACTGAGGAAGATACCGTCCGAATTATCATGGAAGGCGCTGGAAAACACTTCGACCCGATTGCTACGGACGTGTTTTTCGAGGTAAAAGGGCAATTCTTCGCTGTTCATGAAAGTCATTTAAAAAGGGAACGTGGGGCATAACCATGATAGATCATGAAGAAAATATGTTTGCCCTTAAACAGCTTGCGGAGATAGAAAGAATGCGTGAAGGTGACGAACGTATGCAGCTTATGCTGGATGAACACCCCTTTGTCGCTCATTTTTGGGACGAAAAT